>JAITAJ010000057.1 GCA_031284185.1 Accumulibacter sp.
TCGAAAATGACCCTGAATTCGTTGTACGTCGTGGCGCCGATGCACTTCAACTGACCATTCGACAGGGCGGGCTTCAGCAGGTTGGAAGCGTCCAGCGTGCCGCCCGAGGCGGAACCGGCGCCGATCAGCGTGTGAATCTCGTCGATGAACAGGATGGCGTTGGGGTTCTCGCTCAACTGTTTGATGACGGCCTTGAGCCGTTGCTCGAAATCGCCGCGGTATTTCGTCCCGGCGAGCAGGGCGCCCATGTCCAGGGCGTGAACCCTGGCATTGGCCAACACCTCGGGAATGTCGCGCTCGACGATCCGTTGGGCAAGCCCTTCGGCGATCGCCGTCTTGCCGACGCCCGCTTCGCCGACCAGCAGGGGGTTGTTCTTGCGCCGCCGGCACAGGATCTGGATGACACGTTCCAGCTCGCCGGTCCGGCCGATCAGCGGATCGATTTTTCCCTGTTGCGCCAACGAATTCAGGTTGATCGTGTAGTTTTCCAGGGAACTCGGGGCCGCCGGCTGATCGCCTTCGCCTCCACCCTCCGATTCGCCGCGCGCCGCCTGGCGCGGGATTTTGCCGATACCGTGCGAGATGAAATTGACCACGTCGAGGCGCGTGATGCCCTGCTTTTGCAGGTAGTAAACCGCGTGCGAGTCCTTCTCGCCGAAGATGGCGACCAGCACGTTGGCCCCGTTGACTTCCTTTTTCCCCGAGGATTGCACGTGCAGGATGGCGCGCTGGATGACGCGCTGGAAACCGAGGGTCGGCTGGGTATCGATGTCGTCCCTGCCCGGAATCGATGGCGAATGCTCTTCGATGAAACGGGCGATGTCCTTGCGCAGCGACTCGATGTTTCCGCCGCAGGCGCGCAGCGTCTCGGCGGCGGACGGATTGTCGAGCAGCGCGAGCAGAAGGTGCTCGACGGTGATGAACTCGTGGCGCTTCTGCCGGGCATCGACGAACGCCATGTGCAAACTGACTTCAAGTTCCTGCGCGATCATCTAATTTTCCTCCATGATGCACGCCAGCGGATGCTGGTGTTCCCGTGCAAGAACCGACACCTGTTCGACTTTCGTGGCGGCGACGTCGCGCGGGTAGGTGCCGCAGACGCCACGCCCTTCCGTGTGTACCGCGAGCATGATCCGCGTCGCCTGCTCCCGGTTCATCGAAAAGAACCTCTCCAGGACGTGAACCACGAAGTCCATCGGAGTAAAGTCGTCGTTGAGCAGCAACACGGTGTAAAGCGGCGGCGGCGCGAGTTCATTCCGTCGTGCTTCCAGTACCGAGCCTTCGTGCCGATGCGGTTTCGCCATGGTTTTTATTGTATCCAGTCTTGGGAGGCGCGAAACCGCGCGTGACGCCTTTTTTGTGTAAAAATCACACAATATCAGAAAATATGGTGGGAAAATGCTTGACGCATCCAATCAAACTAGCGTACAAAGGCGCCATGTTTGGATTTTACGATGATTTTCAGCCAAACATGCAGTCGGGCTTGGCCCGGTTTTCGTCTTTTTTAAGGAAGTAGTTCATATGGCAACGGGTACTGTTAAGTGGTTCAATGACGCCAAGGGTTTTGGATTCATTACTCCGGATGATGGAAGTGAGGATCTTTTCGCCCATTTTTCGGCGATAACCATGGGCGGATTCAAGACCCTCAAAGAGGGCGAGAAAGTGACATTCGATGTTACGCAGGGTCCAAAGGGTAAACAGGCTTCGAACATCTCACGTGCTTGATTGTTCCGATCACGCTTGAAACCCGCCATCGGCGGGTTTTTTTGTCCCTTCCCGAAACGAATCGAAGCCGCGTCTTCGCGCCGTTTCCGCGCCGTCTCCATTATCATGGGCATCATGAAGTCGTTTAGTCTCCGGGGGCAGGGCCGGTCTCGCCGGGCCGTTCTTGCGCTGATCACTTGTGTCTCGCTGGCGGGCAACGCCCAGGGCAGCGATCTGCCCGATCTGGGCGAATCTTCGCGTACCGAGCTGTCGCCGCAGATGGAGCGCAGGATCGGCGAGAGCATCATGAACGAAATCCGGCTGCGCGAGCCTAGTTACGTCGATGATCCCGAGATCAACGATTATCTCGAACGGCTTGGCCGCCGTCTGGTCGACGCCAGCGCCGATCCGGCCGGCGAGTTTCATTTCTTCGCCATCCGCGACAACACGGTGAATGCGTTCGCCATGTTCGGCGGATACATCGGCGTCAATACCGGGACGCTGCTCGCGGCGCAGAGCGAATCGGAGCTGGCCGGCGTGCTGGCCCACGAAATTTCCCACGTGACGCAGAGCCATCTGGCGCGGCAGATCGCCAAGGAAAAGCAGAACACCCTCCCGAGTCTGATCGCCATGGCCATCGGGCTGCTCGCGGCGCGCTCGAATACCTCGGTTGCCGCGGGCGTGATGGCGTCGGCGCAGGCCGGCATGATCCAGGCCCAGTTGGCCTACTCCCGGGATTTCGAGCGGGAAGCCGACCGCGTGGGGTATCAGCTGCTGGAAAGAGCCGGTTTCGACGTCCACGGCATGAGCGATTTCTTTGAACGCCTGCAAAAAGCCGGGCGTCTCTATGAGAACAATGCGCCGGTCTATTTCCGTTCGCACCCATTGACCATCGAACGGCTCTCGGACATGCAGAACCGGGCGCAGGATTCGCCGTACCGGCAGGTCGTCAGCAGTCTCGATTTTCACCTCGCGCGCGCCAAGCTACGGGTGGAGGCCGCGCAGCCGAGAGACGCCATTGCCGAATTCGAGCGCCTGCTGCGGGAAAAGAAATACACGTCGGAGACCGCCGCGCGTTATGGTCTGGCGTATGCGCGCGCGCGCGCGCGTGACAACCTCAAAGAGGCCGGCGCCTCCCTGAAGGGGACGCAAGGGGAGTCGCCGATGCTCGCCGGGCTCGTGGCGTCGATCGAGGCGCAGTCCGGCGACGTCAAGGGCGCGCAGGAAACGTACCGGCAGGCGCTGCTGCGGTTTCCGCAGGCCAGGTCGCTGGTGTATGCCTATGTCGAGTCGCTTCATGCCGCCGGATCGTATTCGCAGGCCCTGGCCTTTCTCGACGGGCGTCTGAGCGGCGATCGATCCGATTACAAGCTGTTCGGGCTGCGGGCCAAGGTCTGCGCGGCCCTGGGAAGGCGCGTGCAGCAACGCCGCGCGCAGGCTGAATACTACTTGCTGCAAGGGCAGATCGAACTGGCGATCGAACAACTCCAGCTTGCGCAGCGGGAGAAGGAGGGTGACTTCTACGAACTGTCCGCGGTCGATGCGCGGCTTCGTGAGCTGCGTAGACTCCAGCGGGAAGAGGAAGAAACGAGGGGAAGAAATGGCGCTCATTCCGATTTGCGCTGAAACGCCGCCTTCGCCGATGCCGCCTCGCGTTCATCCTCGCGTCTCGTTTCCGGCGCGAGGCGGCGTCGAATCGGTCGCGCTCGCCCGAATGGAGTCTGGCCGTGCAGAGTCTGGCCGTGCAAACTGATCGTGAGTTGGACGTCAAGGGACTCAGCTGTCCGCTGCCGATTCTGCGCACCAAAAAAGCGCTTGCCGAGATGGTTTCGGGTCAGATTCTGCGCGTGGTGGCCACGGATCCCCACGCGGTGAAGGATTTCCAGGCCTTTGCCAGGCAGACCGGCAACGAACTACTCTCTACCGTCGAGATCGACTCGGCTTTCGAGTTTCTCTTCAAGCGCAAATAGCGGAATCAGCCTTTACCCGTGCTGCCGAATCCGCCGGCGCCGCGCGCGCTGGCGGTAAATTCCTCGACGACGTCGAAGGCGGCCTGCACCACCGGCACGATGACGAGCTGCGCCAAGCGGTCGAGCGGGTCGAGCGTGAAACATTCCTGGCCGCGGTTCCACGTCGACACCATGATTTCGCCCTGATAGTCCGAATCGATCAGGCCGACCAGGTTGCCGAGCACGATACCGTGCCGGTGTCCCAGGCCGGAACGTGGAAGAATCAGCGCCGCGAAGCCGGGATCGCCGATGTGGATGGCCATGCCGGTGGGTATCAGCTGCGTTTCGCCGGGGTGGATCGTCATCGGCGCCTCGATGCAGGCGCGCAGATCGAGGCCCGCCGAGCCGGACGTGGCGTAGCGCGGTAGCGCGTCTCTCAGACGCGCATCGAGGATGCGCAAGTCAACGCGCTGCATGAGGGTTCTCCAGCAGGGCGGCGATACGCGCGACCAACTGGCGCGCGAGCGCGAGTTTCGGCGCGGGTTCCAGGGCGTGCCGGCCATCGTCGTCGAACAGCGTCAGGGTGTTCGTCTCGCCGCCGAAACCATCCCCGATGAGATTGCCGGCGATCAGGGGGATTTTCTTCGCGCGGCGTTTCTTTTCCGCGTACTCGGCCAGATTCCGGGTTTCGGCGGCAAAGCCCACGCACAGGGGCGGATCGGGGAGCGCCGCCACTTCGGCCAGGATGTCGGGATTCTCCACGAGTTCGATGACCGGCGGCGGATGTCCCGTCTTCTTGATCTTCTGATCCGACGCGATCCTGGGCCGATAGTCGGCCACCGCGGCCACGCCGATGAACACGTCCTGGCCGGCGACGTGCCGCATCACCGCCGCGCGCATCTCCAGCGCGCTGGTGACGTCGATGCGGGCGATGCCGCGCGGCGACGGCAGCGACACCGGCCCGCAGACCAGGGTGACCTCGGCGCCGGCTTCGCGGGCCGCGCGCGCGACGGCCAGTCCCATCCGGCCGCTCGACAGATTGGTGAGGCCGCGCACCGGATCGATCGCCTCGAAGGTCGGGCCGGCGGTCATCAGCACGCGCTTGCCCGCGAGGCGCCTGGGCTGGAAATGGGCGATCAGTTCCTCGACGATTTGTGCCGGCTCCAGCATACGTCCCTCGCCGGTTTCGCCGCAGGCTTGTCCGCCGCTGGCCGGCCCGAGGACGCCAACGGCGTCGCCGGTCAGCGTGGCGACGTTGCGCCGCGTCGCCGGGCTGTTCCACATCCGATGGTTCATTGCCGGCGCCACGAGCAGCGGGCAATCACGCGCCAGAGTCAGGGTGCTCATCAGGTCATCCGCGATGCCGTTGGCCGCCTTGGCCAGAAAGTTGGCCGAAGCCGGAGCGATCAACAGCACGTCGGCTTCGCGCGAAAAGCGGATGTGCGCCATGCCGCCGGCGGCGCTCGCGTCCCACGGATCGGTGAGTACCGGGTTCCCGGAGAGCGCCTGAAAGGTCGTCGGGGTGACGAAATGCGTCGCCGCCTCGCTCATCGCCACCCGCACCGCCGCCCCCTGCCCGAGCAGCAGGCGAGTGAGTTCAGCCGCCTTGTAGGCGGCGATTCCGCCGGTAACGCCGAGCGCCACGCGCTTTCCTTCCAATTCCATACGAATCTTCCGCTAGAATGTCCGCTCGCCATTCTAATCGAGATCGCCGCATGGCAATTACGGACTGGCCCGAGGATGAGCGCCCGCGTGAACGCTTGTTGGCCCGTGGCGCGGCGAGTCTGTCGGACGCCGAATTACTGGCCATCTTTCTGCGCGTCGGCGTGAAAGGGAAGAGCGCGGTCGATCTGGCGCGGGACCTGATCGCCCGTTTCGGCGGCCTGAACGGACTGTTCACGGCCAGCGAGGCGGAGTTCTCGTCCATTCCCGGCATGGGCGCGGCGAAATACGCTCAGCTCCAGGCGGTGCTGGAAATGGCGCGGCGCGCCCTGGGCGAGGATTTGCGGAAGCGGGACGCCTTTTCCAATCCGGCGGCGGTGCGCGACTACCTGCGTCTCGGGTTATCCGGTCTGGCGCATGAAGTGTTCTTCGCCTTGTGGCTCGACACGCGGCACCGTCTGCTGGTGGCCGAGGAATTGTTTCGCGGCACCCTGTCGCAGACCAGCGTGTATCCGCGCGAAGTGGTCAAACGCGCGCTGGCCCACAACGCGGCGGCGGTAGTCTTCGCGCACAATCACCCCTCTGGCCTGGCCGAGGTTTCGCAAGCCGACGAGGCGCTGACCCGCGCGCTTTCCAGGGCGCTGGCGCTCATCGACGTCAAGGTGCTCGACCATTTCATCGTCGCCGGGCGGGCGCCGCCCCTCTCCTTCGCGGAGCGTGGTTTACTGTGAAAGCACTTGAATCTTCCGGCATTCTCGGGATAGAATCTCGGACTTTCTCCCAAAGACCGAATGGAGTAACGATCATGGCACGTGTCTGCCAAGTGACGGGTAAGGCCCCGATGGTTGGGAACAATGTTTCTCACGCCAACAACAGGACGAAGCGCCGTTTCCTCCCGAACCTGCACTATCGCCGTTTCTGGGTCGAAAGTGAGAATCGCTGGGTGCGTCTGCGCATATCCAATGCCGGTCTGCGGGTCATCGACAAGAACGGAATCGACACCGTGCTCGCCGATCTGCGCGCGCGCGGTGAAATCTGACGAGGAGCGACAGCCATGCGTGAAAAGATCAAACTCGAATCCACCGCCGGAACGGGGCATTTTTACACCACGACGAAAAACAAGAAGACGACGCCGGGAAAGCTGGAAATGAAAAAGTACGATCCGGTGGCTCGCAAGCACGTGGCTTACAAGGAAACCAAACTGAAATGAGTCCTCTTCAGAAGACAGATATTTGAGAGGACAGAAGACAGTTTCAGAGGACAGAGGATAGGGGACAGAAGACAGTTTCAGAGGACAGACGATAGCGGACAGAAGACAGTTTCAGAGGACAGACGATAGCGGACAGAAGACAGATGAGCTTGCGGCGCTGTCGCGCCGGGTGAGGGAGGAAAAACCGAGCGATGGGGTTTTCCATCATATACGGCGCGACAGC
>JAITAJ010000147.1 GCA_031284185.1 Accumulibacter sp.
GATCAGCCGTTCCTCGTCGCCGTTGACCACCCGCGCCATGCCGCTGACGACGATCCAGTGCTCGCTGCGGTGATAGTGCATTTGCAGACTCAGGCGAGCGCCGGGTTTGACTTCGATCCGCTTGATCTTGAAATTGGCGCCGGTTTCCAGCACCGTGTAGCTCCCCCACGGACGGTTGACCAGGCAATGCAGCTTGTGCGCTTCGTGCCCGCTGTCCTTGAGGCTCGCGTAAAGATGCTTCACTTCCTGGGCGCGTTTGCGTTCGGCCACCAGAAGCGCGTCCGGGGTGTCGACCACGATGAGGTCGTTTATGCCGATCGCGCCGATCACGCGCTTGTCGCCGCGGAAATAGCAGTTGCTGACTCCGCGCGTTATCACTTCTCCGCCTTCGATACGGTTGCCGTTCGCGTCCGGCCCGGTCAGATCGCCCAGGGCGTCCCACGAGCCGATGTCGCTCCAGCCGATGCGGCACGGCACCACCGCGACATTGGACGATTTTTCCATCACCGCGAAATCGATCGAATCGTCCGGCACCGCCGAAAAACTGTCGGCGTCCAGTTGAAGTTGCGAGACCTTCCGGCTTTTCACATGCGCCGATTGCGCGATACAGGCGCGCATCGTGGCCATGATGACCGGACAGTGGCGTTCCATCTCTTCCAGCAACGCGCCGGCGGCAAAGCAGAACATGCCGGAGTTCCACCGATAACGCCCCGAAGCGAGGTACTCTCTGGCTTTTTCGAGATCGGGCTTTTCCACGAAACACCGGAGCTCGAAGCCGACGACGACGCCATCGGATTCGATCGGACGGTCCGGATCGGCTTCGATGTAACCGTAGCCGGTTTCCGGGCTTTCCGGCTCGATGCCGAAGGTCACCAGTTTCCCTTGCCCGGCGATCGTGACGGCGCGCGCCACCGCTTGCGCGAAGGCTTCCTGATCGGAAATCAGGTGATCCGCCGCCAGAACCAGCATCGAGGCGTCCCTTCCGTGCGTTTCGGCGATCGTCAGCGCGGCGGCGGCGATCGCCGGCGCGGTATTGCGCCCGAAAGGCTCCAGGACGAAACCGTTGGGCAGTTCGATGCCGCTGGCTTCGGCGATTTCGCCATAATCGTCCTGGGTCTTGAAGAGCAGCTCGCGCTTGGTCACCGTCACTACCTCGACGACGCCCGGCAGCGCCGCCCCGCGCCGCCAGGCTTTTTGCAGCAGGGTCTGTCCGTCGGCCAGACGGATGAACGGCTTGGGGTACATTTCCCGCGATACGGGCCAAAGCCTCGACCCCGCCCCCCCACACAGAAGTACTGGAATCAGCTTCATGGTGTCATCATCCCGCGGCCTGAAAGCGGCCGGAAAAAGTCGATCATCGGTGCCGGAACCTCACGCCGGGCCATGCCGATCCGGCCTGTGACGCCGGTCGTCAGACACCGATGCCTTTCACGTCGGCGAACGGCATACCCGCGCCGTCCTTGCCGGAGAGAATCGGAGCGCCGTTCAGGGGCCAGTCGATCGCCAGGCGCGGATCGTTCCACAGAATGCAGCGTTCAAGCTCGGGCGCGTAGTATTCCGTCGTTTTGTACAGGAACTCGGCGTACTCGCTCAATACCAGGAAACCGTGCGCGAATCCCGGCGGAATCCAGAGCTGGCGCCCGTTGCCGGCGGAGAGGGTTTCCCCGATCCATTGGCCGAAGGTCGGCGAATCCGCGCGGATATCGACGGCCACGTCGAAGACCTCGCCCAGCACGACCCGCACCAGCTTACCCTGCGCCTTCGGCGGGAGCTGATGGTGCAGACCGCGCAGGACGTTCTTCGCGCTGCGCGAATGGTTGTCCTGGACGAAATCGGCATCCTGCCCGGTAAGCTCGCGGAACGTCCGCCGATTGTAACTTTCGTAGAAAAAGCCGCGCGCGTCGCCGAACACCTTGGGTTCGATGAGCAGAACGTCGGGAATGGCGAGCGGAGTGGCTTTCATGCGAACACCCTGTCCTTCAACAGTCCGGACAGATAATCGCCATAGCCCGACTTGGCCAGACGCGCGGCGGCTTCTTCCAGCCGCGCGTCGTCGATCCAGCCGTTGCGCCAGGCGATTTCCTCCGGGCAGGCGACCTTGAGCCCCTGCCGCTTTTCGATGGTCTGAATGAACTGGCCGGCTTCGAGCATCGATTCGTGCGTGCCGGTGTCGAGCCAGGCGTAGCCGCGCCCCAGGGGTTCGACGGCAAGCTCGCCCCGTTCGAGATAGCGCTGGTTCAAATCGGTGATTTCAAGCTCACCGCGCGCGGACGGCCTGATGGTTCTGGCCAGCTCGACGACCCGCTCATCGTAGAAGTACAGCCCGGTCACCGCATAGCGGGACTTCGAGGCCTTCGGCTTTTCTTCCAGGCGGATCGCGCGCCAGCGCTCGTCGAATTCGACGATGCCGTAGCGTTCCGGGTCGCCTACCGCATAGGCGAACACGGTTGCCCCGGAAGTCTTCTTCGCCGCATTCTGCAAGAGCGCGGCAAGGTCGTGACCGTGAAAAATGTTGTCGCCGAGCACGAGAGTCGAGGGGCTGCCGCCGATGAACGCCTCGGCGATCAGGAAAGCCTGGGCCAGCCCGTCGGGAGAGGCTTGCACGGCATAGTCGAGATCGATGCCCCATTGCCCGCCGTCACCGAGCAACTGCTCGAAGCGGGGCGTGTCCTGCGGTGTCGAGATCACCAGTATCTCGCGGATTCCCGCCAGCATCAGAGTGCTGAGCGGGTAGTAGACCATCGGCTTGTCGAAGATCGGCAGCAGTTGTTTCGACACCACCTGGGTCGCCGGATACAAGCGGCTCCCTGAACCGCCGGCCAGGATGATGCCTTTGCGGGTGCGCATGGTTCCCTCCTTTTTCCGTTTCAATGTTCACGCGCCCGGTAGTAGCTGGCAAACCGCGGCAATCCCCGGCGAGTCAGTCCCCGGTAGCGATAGGTGACGATCGTGCCGATGGCCGGCGGCTCGCGCCGCACGGTGTCGGAAAGACCGCTGCCCAGACTGAATTCGGTTCCGTCCTCGGCGCGCACCCGCAGCGCGCCAAGCATCCCCTTGTATTTCCCCTTGCCGGGAACGTGGCCGATGACCCGCGCTTCCGCGTCATGGACGGGCTTCATTTTCAGGAGATCGCCGTTGCGCCCCGTGGAATACGGGGCGTCCGCGCGATGCAGCATGAGTCCTTCCCCGCCCGCGCGAAGCACGTCCGCCAGTTTCCGTTCGAGCGCCCGGCGATCTTTCACCTCGGTCTGTTCCACCGCCTGCAAGCACGGAACACCGGCTTCGCCGGCGATTTGCCGCAGGAGATGCGCCCGCTCGCGAAAGCTGCCCGGCGCGTCGGGCAGCTCGAAAATCATGTAGCGCACCTCGCGCCATTCCGCGTCGATGGGCGTCTCCTTGCGCACGATCCCGGACAGGCGCTCGAAGCGGCCGCGTCCGGCCCACAATTCTCCATCCAGAGGCCGCGCGGGAAATTTCTCCACGAACCACGGCGGCGCGCCGAACACTTTGCCGCTGCGCGCCCTGAGCCGGCGACCGTCCCAAAAGGCGCGGATGCCGTCGAGTTTTTCGCTGACGAGGTAAGAGGACACTTCGACGTTCTTGCCGATCGTCTCCGCCAGGAGGAGCGGCGGCGCTTCGTCGGCGCTCGCGGAAAGGATGGCGCACGAAAGCAGCGCCACGGCCCATGCCGCGCGGGCGGCCAGCCGCGAGAAAGGAGGCCGGCGCGAGCGATGAGCGCGTGTGTTCATCGCTCGCGCCGAACGCTGCCCGGCGTCCGCTCTTCAAGACTTGCGACCGGCCACTCGTCGAGCAGACGCCTGACGCCGACGCGCCAGTCGGGCAGGTACAACCCGAACGCCTTGCGCAGCTTGCCCGTATCGAGTCGCGAATTCGCCGGACGCCGCGCGGGCGTGGGGTAGGCCGAGCCTGGAATCGCCTCGATCCGGTCCGCCGCGACGCGCAAGGGATGCCCTGCCCGGCGCGCTTCTTCGATCACGAAACAGGCGTAGGCGTGCCAGCTCGTCTCGCCTCCCGCGGTCAGGTGGTACAGGCCGGCCAATCGTGGCTGGCTTTCCACCGCCCGGAGGGCGTGCGCCGTCACGTCGGCCAGAAGATCGGCCCCCGTCGGCGCGCCGATCTGATCGTCGATGACGCGCAGATCATCGCGTTCGGCGGCGAGGCGAAGCATGGTCCTGACGAAATTCGCGCCACGCGCCGCATACACCCAACTGGTACGGAAAATGAGGTGCTTCGCGCAGCGCGCGGCGGCATACTCTCCTTCGAGCTTGGTCCGGCCATAGACGGAAAGCGGGCCGGTCGGGTCGGTTTCCACGCGCGGCAGCGTTCCGCCGCCGTCGAAGACATAATCGGTCGAATAATGCACGAACCAGGCGCCGAGCCGTTCCGCCGCTTCGGCCAGGACAGCCGGCGCCTGGGCATTGATCGAGCGCGCCAGTTCGGGTTCCGACTCGGCCTTGTCCACCGCCGTGTAGGCCGCCGCGTTGACGATGACTTGCGGCGCCACGCGGCGGACGGTTTCCGCGATGCCGGCAAGATCGGTGAAATCGCCGCACAACGCGCCTTGCGTGTCGAAGTCGACGGCGACGCTCTCGCCCAGTGGCGCCAGGCTGCGTTGCAGCTCCCAGCCGAGCTGTCCGTTCTTGCCGAACAGAAGAATCTTCATCGGTCCATGTCCACGTAATTTTTTTCCAGCCAGTCGCGGTAGGCGCCGGATTGCACGTTGGCCAGCCAGTCCGGGTGATCGAGATACCAGCGCACGGTCTTGCGAAGGCCGCTGGCGAAAGTTTCCGCCGGGCGCCAGGAGAGTTCGCGCTCGATCTTGCCGGCGTCGATGGCGTACCGCCGGTCATGACCGGGACGGTCGGCGACGTGGGCGATCTGTTCGCCGTAGGATTGGCCGTCCGCCCTGGGACGCCATTCGTCGAGCAGATCGACGATGGCATGAACGATGTCGAGGTTGGGCTTTTCGCTCCAGCCGCCGATGTTGTAGGTTTCGCCGGGAGTACCCGCGTCGAGGACGCGCCGGATGGCTGCGCAGTGATCGCTCACATATAGCCAGTCCCGAATCTGCATACCGTCGCCGTAGATGGGCAGGTGTTTGCCGGCGAGCGCGTTGACGATGATCAGGGGGATGAGCTTTTCGGGAAACTGGCAGGGGCCGTAATTGTTGGAACAGTGGGTCGTCAGGACCGGCAGGCCGTAGGTGTGATGATAGGCGCGCACGAGATGGTCGGAAGCCGCCTTGGATGCGGAATAGGGGCTGTTGGGCTGATAGCGGTGGGTTTCGGAGAAGGCCGGGGCGTTTGCGTCGAGCGAGCCGTAAACCTCGTCGGTGGAAACGTGCAGGAAGCGGAAGCGGGATCTTGCGGTTTCATCCATCGCCGAAAAATGGGCGCGGACGCATTCGAGCAGGTTGAAGGCGCCGACGATGTTGGTCTGGATGAAATCGCCGGGGCCGTGGATCGAGCGGTCGACGTGGCTCTCCGCGGCGAAATTGATCACCGCGCGCGGCGTATGCTTCCGCAACAGGCGCTCGATGAATGGCCTTTCGCCGATGTCGCCCCGAATGAAGACGTAACGCGGATCGCCGCGCAATTCCGCGAGATTTTCCAGGTTTCCGGCGTAAGTCAGCTTGTCCAGGTTGATGACCGGCTCGCTCCGCTCCGCCAGCCAGTCGATGACGAAGTTGCTGCCGATGAAACCCGCGCCGCCGGTTACCAGGACGGTCATTACTCACTCCAGCTCATTTCAGATCGAGGAGGAATCATAACGGCAAAGCGGCGAAGCTGGCAATTTCCGGGAAGATCGAGCGCGCCGGATACCTATCCGCCCGAAGCTCACGTTATACTCTGCGCGTACCCGTTGATCCGTTTGCCATGTCTACTCCAGATTCTTCCGTTGATTTCGAGAACACCGCCGACGGCGGGTCCAGCCATTTGCCGGCCGGATCGCGCCCGGACCGCGCGAAAAAGCCGACGCCGCAGGCGATGGCCCGTGGATTCGAGGACACGCTCAAGCGTTTGCGCCTGCTGAAAAACCTCAGCAAACAGTACGCGCAGAATTCATCGGTCCTTGACGATCTTTACGCGCGCAGCATCGAAACCGTCGAGGCGCGGCTGCGTCTGCTCGCGGAAATGTCCTTGCCCATTTCTCAGAAACCCAGGCAGATCATTCGCAACATGCAGGATCTACTGGATGCTCTGGCCAGACTCCTGCTGAATTCCGAGGCGGAAAAAGACGAGACCGACTCCCAGGTGCCCGCGGACGGCCTGTCTCCCCTGGCGCTTTGGCGGGTGCTGCGCCTTCTTTCCCGGCATCTTTTCATCAGCAGCCTGACGGCCTCTCCGCCCGGAGCGGGCGTCTGGAGGCAACTGCATCAGGTGTATGACATCGTTCGCCGGCAGGGTGTCGCGCAGATCGTCCCGGAAGGCGCGACGCGCTCGCTCAGGGACGAATACTTCGCGGCGGTATTGCTGGGATGCGCTCAACCGACCTCGTTCACCGGCCGCGACGTCTATTTTCTCGACAAATATCTCGAGCGTTTCTGCGGGCGGGTCGATACGAACGTCGACGCCCCCTCGGGAAGCCAGGTCGTATTCTGGATCGATCCGGGAAGCGACGTTCCCGCCGCTCCGTATTCCAGGAAGCCGCCGACCCGCGAAGTGCCGGTGCTCAATTTTTCCTGCCATCGTCTGGCGTCCCTTCTCGAAAGCCAGTTGCTCGCGCTCGAAACCGGAACGCCGCCGAAGTGGCTCAATCTCCCGTCCTTTGCCGCCACGCCCGCCGGACTCGGCGTGTTGAGCCGCCTGATCCATCTCTGGGGCAATCCGGGCACGCGGCGTTTCCATCGGCGCAGCCAGAACTATCGCGGCGAGCTGTGTCTCGGTTTCGACAACCTTCGCCGTCTCTACAAAAAAGAGCAGAAATCGGTTGAAATATCCGCCTGGATGATCACCAACGAAAGCCCGGACGGCTATGCCGTGATGCACCTCTCGGGGAAGACGCAAGCGATCACGGTCGGAAACATCGCCGCCTTGCGCACGGAGAACGGGGAGAACTGGCAGCTATGTATCATTCGCTGGGCGCTATCGGAAAATCAGGAACACATCGAACTGGGTCTGCAAATCCTGGCGTCCCGAGCCTATGCGGCGGATATCGCCCTGCCGTCGCAGACGGAAGCGGACACCCGCTACCGGCCCACGCTGGTTCTGCCGATCACGCCCAAGCTCCGCCAGAGCGAAGCGCTGATCGTTCCCACGGGAACGCTGTCCGGGCACTCGAAGAATCTCGTTCTGATCATCGAGCGGAACAACGTCGAGATACGCGAGATCGGCAGCGTCCGGTGCGACGAGCGCAATGGTCTCATCGAGCTGTATGGGATAACTTCCGTCTGGAATTAGAGCGACTATCAGAAGACAGAAATCAGAGAAGACAGAAGACAGATTGACTTGGGCGCTTCGCGCCGGGAGATGAACGGAAAACCGAGCGTTGGGGGTTCTCTGTCTTCTGTCTTCTGTCTTTTCTAAGGAAACGCTGAACAAGTGAGAAAATAGAAGAAGAAGAGAGTCAGACAAGGATTGAGACGGCGAATATGACTTAGCCAGCGTAGCCCGGACTCGTAGGTTGGACAAGGCCGCAGGCCGCCGTCCAACGGTCGTGAAAATGCGGCGCGCAGCGCCGGATATTGGCCCCCCGGACTGCGCTTCGCTTGTCCAGGCTACAGTTGTAGGTCGGGCATA
>JAITAJ010000169.1 GCA_031284185.1 Accumulibacter sp.
GCTCTCGGCGGTGTTCGAGGCGTCCCGGCGCTGAATGGAGAAGACAGAGAAATCGAGCGCCCGGCTTTCCGTCCTCACTTCGGCGCGAGGCGTCGCAAGCCGATCTGTCTTCTGTCTTCTCAAGCCACTGTCCTCTGAACTCTGTCTTCTCAAATTTCTATCTTCTGAAACTCGCCAAAGGCGAACTCCAGCCGGAGGCTGTCGGCCATCGGCAGTTGACGCCAGTGGCCGAGCAGAACGCGCATGACGCCGGCGTGAGTGACGATCGCGGCGTGATCCGGTAGCGAGGCGGCGAAATCGAGCGCGCGCGCGCGCAAGGCGGCGACGGATTCGCCACCCGGCGGAACATAGTTCAGAACGTCGGCGGCCCAGGCTTCGATCTCCCGCTTGTCGATGTCATCCCAGCGCCGCCCTTCCCACTCGCCGAAATCGATCTCGCTGAGCCGCGCGTCGACACGAACCGACGGCGACAAGGTCCACGCCAGACGCAGGGCGCGCCGCAAGGGACTGGAATAGACAACGATATCCGCCGGCAGACGGGAACGCAGGTCGTCGGCGAAGGGGCCCGGCTCGCAACAATCCACGTCGAGACGCCCATAACAGACGCCGGGTTCGATCAGCGGAGGCGGGTGACGAATCAGGAAAACTTGCACAGCAGGCCGCCGTAAAACGCCACTTCGGCCAACTGCTGCACGGCGCCCAGACAGTCGCCGGTATAACCACCGATGCGCCTCTTGAACAGGCGCCACAGCCAGAAGGTCGCGCCGGCGGCAAAAAACAGGGCGGGAATCGATTGCGCCGGCGGGAGCAGCAATACCGGCAACAGCGCCGTGAGCGCCGCGAAAATCAGGTCGTTCTTGCCGAGCTTGTCGCCGAACGGCGATGCCTTGCCTTCCGGACGCGCATAATCGAGAAAATGAAAGACGACGGCCGAACACAGGCGCGATACCGTGTGTCCCGCGATCAAGGCCACGGGCACCAGCAGCATCTCCACTTCGATCAGCGCGCAGAAACGCGCCAGCAGCAGCAGAATCATGCCGACCGCGCCGAAATTGCCGATGCGGGAGTCGCGCATGATCGCCAGCACGCCGTCCCGATCGGCGCCACCGCCGAAACCGTCGACCATGTCACTCCAGCCGTCCTCGTGCAACGCGCCGGTCGCGAGAACCGCCGCGACCACGGCGGCCAGCACGGCCAGCGTCTTCGGCCAGAAGAGGCTGGCGACGGCGAAGGCCAGACCGGCGAGCGTGCCCACGAGCAGACCGACCGCCGGGTAGTAGCGTATGGCCTTGTCCAGCGCGGCGGGTTCCTGGCCGAGCGTGCCCGGAACGGGCAGATGGGTGAAGAAGCGGATTGCTCCGAACAGGGTTTCCAGCTCCGAATGTTTGGACATCGTCATTTCTCAGCGGATGTTTTTGCTGACCTGGGCCGAATCGAAGCTGGCCATCTCGTTGAGAAAGACCAGCGCCGAACAGATCAGCGGATAGGCGAGCGCCGCGCCGGTGCCTTCGCCGAGGCGCAGACCCAGATTGAGCAGCGGTTCGCCGCCGAGTTCGCGGATCAGCGCCTGGTGGCCGGGTTCGGCCGAGCGGTGGCAGAAGACGCAGTAATCGCGGATCGCCGGGGCGATCCGCGCGGCGGACAACGGGGCCGACGGTGCGAGGAAGCCGTCGATGAGCCGGGTCATCTGGCACTCGGCGCCGGCCAGCAGGGCGCCGGTCATCATGGCGATCTCGAAGCCGCCGAATTCCGCCAGCACGTCGAGCGTGCCGGCATCCGCCGGCAGTCCGGCGCGCGCCACGGCCCGCGCCATCAGTTCGCGCTTGTGCGCCAGGCCGGCATCGTCGAGGCCGGAGCCGCGCCCGACGCATTCGGTCAGCGGCGTGCCGAGGAAGGTGTGCGTCAGCAAGGCCGCCGACGCCGTGTTGCCGATGCCCATTTCTCCGACCGCCAGCAGGTTGCAGCCTTGCGCCGCCAGCTCGCGCACGATCCCCGCCGCGGTTTCGATGGCGCTCACGCATTGTTCGTGGGTCATCGCTGCCTCGTCGAGGTAATTGCGGGTGCCGGTCGGCGAAATCTTGGCGTCGATCAGATCGGAGCGCGCGCCGAAATCGTGCGCCACGCCGGCGTCGATCACTTTCACCGACAGTCCGTTCTGGCGAGCGAACACATTGACGCCGGCGCCGCCTGCCAGATAATTCTCGACCATTTGCCAGGTCACGTCCTGCGGGAAGGCCGACAATCCCGCCTTGGCGGCGCCGTGGTCAGCCGCGAAAACGAGCAGCGTGGGCTGGACGAAGCGGGGCGACAGGCTGCGCTGGATGCGTCCGACGCGCATGGCGACCCGCTCCAGCATGCCCAGTGAGCCGCGTGGCTTGGTTTTGTTGTCGATCACCTCCTGCAAGGTTTGATCGATCGATGTATCGAGCGGAGAAATCTTGAAGTTCATCGGTTATGGCTGAAAGTTATGATCGTCCTGAAAAAACGGTTCATCACGACGGAAGCGACGGACACGAGGAAAAACCCGATGTGCGCGATAGACCAGACGGACGAGATCAGGATAAGGTTTTTCCTTGTCGTGAGCAACGTGCGAATTTCGGGATTATACGCTGCGCTCATCGGATTCAGAGGACAGAGATTTGAGAAGGCAGAAGACAGGTAAGTTTGTGGCGCTTC
>JAITAJ010000180.1 GCA_031284185.1 Accumulibacter sp.
AACGAAACCGGATCACGGCCTGGGAATACGACCGTGCCATGTACCGCCGCCGCAACGAAGTCGAGCGTCTATTTCGCCGACTCAAAGGATTTCGCCGAATCTTCTCCCGTTTCGAGAAACTCGGCTTGATGTTCCGAGCTTTCATTCCCTTCGCCTTGATCGTCTATGCGCTGCAGTAGCGTGAACACGCCCTAGCGTAATGAAAAACAAAAGGATATTCATAGAATCGATAAAATAGGCATTTACCGTGCCTGACTGTCTTTTTTTTGTCGTTTTCCCCGAAATATCCCGTTTTTTCCACCTTCTTCCCGGTGTTTTCCGAAACAATCCCGGCCATCGGTTCCAGAATAATTCCATCTCGCCCAATACTTATTATTTTTTCAAAATGATGAGTTGGCTTGGTTAACAAAGAATACAAGGCTAAAGATGGCTCAAAAAGAAGCGTAGGACGCGCAGACGGCAACTACGGCCTAGAATCCGGCCTGGACACGGCCACGGCACAGAAAGAAGCGGACAGGCGAGCGCGAAGTGTACGCCGATACACCACAAGGAAAGAATCCCGCAAGAAAACTTCGCCGCGGGTTCTCGCGCCTTGCGATGAACGAATGACCGGAGACGGCTTCATTCCCCGTGAGGGGAGAAGCGGCGCGGTTCAGGTTCGGAACGGCACGCCCTTTCAAACCGTCAGGTCGATCTGCTGGAGGCTGCCGACGCCGCCATCTTCCCTGAGATAGATACCGCTCGCCCGGATCTGGCCTTGCGAGTCGTTGTTTTCGTCCTTGATGGAAAAAGGCGAGGCCACGTTGCTCAGGCTGATCGCGCCGACGCCCATGTCCTTGAGCGAACGCAGGAGGTCGGTGCCCGCGCTGTCCTTGATCCACACCGACAGGTGCTTGAAGGCATCGTCGCTTTCGTCGATCCAGCCGTTGCCGTCGCCATCGAGGGCGGCCAGCTCGGCGAAACCCTTGCCTGTCCGCGCGCCGAACAGTTCCGAGCCGTTGTTGATCACGCCGTCGCCATTGCGATCGAAGGCCAGAAAGCCGCTGCCGCTGCCCAGGAAATTGATCCGCTCGCCGGCGTCTCCGTCAGAATTCAGATCGAAGGAAAAACGCTCGTCGGTGAGTTGCGCGGCGTTGCCGGAAAAGTTGATCACCAGGGGGTCGCAAGTCTCGCGGGCGTTCCCGAGTCGAATGCTCACGTCGGACTCGGTGTGATAGGAGCGCTCCATGGACATCGACAGGCTGAAATCGACGCGCTTCCCATCCGCCGTCTGGATCACGCCGCTGGCGGAAAAATCCATTCGTTCGGTTTCCGTGTAGGATTCGTGACGGTCGTATTCGACACCGAAATTCTCGCGGGAGCCTGTGCCGCCCGTCACCGCGCCGCCCATCTTGCCGGTATCGAACACATCGACCTCCTTGCCGGTCAGACGCGCCAGCAAGAAACGGAGGAGCAAGAGTTTGGTGTCTTCCTGTCCGACGCCGGCGGCCTCGTCGACCATCGTGCTCTCCGCGGACTGAGCGGCGTGTCCGGCGTCCGAGATACGCACTCGTTCGGACGCCGCATTGCTTCCATCGGCGCTGGAATCCGGCGGCCGGCGGCCGGTCCACATGCGCATGGATTCCGAGACTTCATGCTGTTGAAACTGGTTCTGGCTCGATTCGAGCTGCAACATCGATCCGGTGATTCTCATGGTGACATCTCCAAAAACAATTTCCATTTCCAAACGGCGGGTGGCGCGAAGCGCTCATCGGCCGTTTGGAAATGGAAAAAAATCATGTACGGAATAACGGCAAAAACGGCGAAAACTTGAGCAAGCTGTCAGAAGGCAGTGTCAGAAGACAGAGATTTTAGAAGACAGAAGACAGGTCAGCTTGGGCGCTTCGCGCCGAGTGAGGACAGAAAACCGAGCGCTCGGTTTCTCTGTCTTCTGTCTTCTCAAGGCGCTGTCCTCTGATCCCTGAGCATCTTTTTCAGCGCGTGGATCCAGTCGTCGCTTTCGTTCAGACAAGGAATGGGGAAATACGTTCGGCCGCCGGCTCTCAGGAAGGTGGATTTTCCCGCGATGGCGATTTCTTCGAGCGTTTCCAGGCAGTCGGCGGGGAATCCGGGACACAGTACGTCGACGCGCTCGATCCCTTGCCGTCCGAGATTTTCGAGCGTCGTGGAAGTGTCCGGTTGCAGCCATCGCCCGCCGCCGAAACGCGATTGGAAGGAGAGCAGGCCCGTGGCTTCGTCGAGATTCAGGGCGCGCGAGAGCAGGCGGGCCGTGTCCAGACACTCGTCGTGGTACGGGTCGCCCGATTCGACGGCTCTTGCCGGGATGCCGTGAAAGCTCATGAGCAGACGGTAGGACGACGCCGGGCGGCCATGCGCCGCCCAGTGCCGGCGGACGCTCGCGGCGAGCGCGGCGATGTAATCCGGTTCACGGGCGAAGCCGCGGATCGCGCGCAGTTCCGGCGGATCGGACAGGGAATCGGCCCATCGGCGGGCGGCGTCCAGGGCGGTGGCGGTGGTGCTGGCGGAGTATTGCGGATAGAGCGGCAGCAACAGAATGCGCGCGCATCCCTCGGACGAGAGCCGGGACAAGACGGCCGGAATCGAAGGCTGGCCGTAACGCATCGCGTAATCGACGCGCGCCGTGCGCCCCGACCGGGCGAGAAGGCCGCCCAACAATTCCGCCTGTCTTTCCGTATGCCATTTGAGCGGCGAGCCGTCGAGCGTCCAGATGGCGGCGTATCTTTCGGCGAGTCTGCGCGGACGAACCCTGAGCACGATGCCGTGGAGAATCGGCTGCCAGAGAATCCGGGGGAGCCGGACGACCCCGGGATCGGACAGGAGCTCCCGCAGATAGCGGCGGACAGCCGGCACGGTCGGCGCGTCGGGTGTGCCGAGGTTGATCAGCAATACGCCCGTCTTACCGGCTTCATCAGGACGAGGCGCCGGTGTGGGCGACGGAGGCGGCATCAGGGATGGGTCTGGTGGGTCAGGGCCGAGGAGAGCAGCTTGGCCGTGATGTCCACGATCGGGATGACGCGCTCGTAGGCCATTCGCGTCGGCCCGATGACCCCGACGGAACCGACGATCTGACCATCGACCTCGTAAGGCGCGGTGATCACGCTGCATTCATCGAGCGGCGCAAGCCCGGATTCCCCGCCGATGAAAATCTGGATGCCGTTGGCCCGGTGTGACAGATCGAGCAAGCGCATGAGCGCCGTGCGCTGCTCGAAGAGATCGAACAGCTTGCGCAGACGCTTCATGTTGGAGGACAGATCCTCGACTTCCAGCAGATTGCGCTCGCCCGAGATGACATACTGATCGTCGGCCTGATTCAGCGCTTCATCGCCGGCCGTCAGCGCCGCGTCCATGAGGTTCTGAAGATCGCTGCGCAGTTTGCGCAGATCCGATCTGACACGGTTGCGGATTTGCTCGAAATCGTGGCCGGCGAAGTGCTGGTTCAGATAATTGGTGGCGACGACCAGCTCCGAAGCGGAATAGGCGCGTTCGGAAAACAGGATGCGGTTCTGCACGCTGCCATCCGTGGTCACCAGAATCAACAGGATGCGTTTTTCCGACAGGCTGACGAATTCCATTTGCCGGATGCGCTGCGATTTACGCCGCGGCGTGAAGACGATACCGGCGAAATGGGTGAATCCCGAAAGTAATTGCGAAGCGGTATTGATCAGTTCCTTCGGCTGCGACGGATGCAGGCGGCCCTCGATGGCGTGGATCTTTTCGCGCTCCAGCGGCTGTGTGATCAACAGGCTATCGACGAAAAAGCGATAGCCTCGTGGCGTCGGCACGCGGCCAGCCGAGGTGTGCGGACTGGCGATGAAACCCAGGTCTTCCAGATCGGCCATCACGTTGCGCACGGTCGCCGCCGACAGGTCCAGCCCGGAATATTTGGAAAGCGCGCGTGAACCGACCGGCTGACCCTCCGCGATATAGTGTTCGATCAGGGTCTTGAGCAGGGTGCGGGAGCGTTCGTCGAGCATGAGGCGATTTTATCAGAGGACAGAGTTTCAGAAGACAGAGTTTCAGAGGACAGAAGACAGATCAGTTTGGGCGCTTCGCGCCGAGTGAGAAACGCAAACCCGAGCGCTCGGTTTTTCCTCTTCCACCCGGCGCGAAGCGCCGCAAGCCCATCTGTCTTCTGTCTTCTCAAACTTCTGTCCTCTGGAACGGTAGAATCATCAATTTCGCGTGTGCGTGTTTTTCGGTGAAATTTTCAGGGGAGAGGTGTCATGGTGTTCCATATCCAGGGTGTCATCCCGCCGGTGATGACGATCTTCGACGAGCGCGAGCAGTTCGATCCGCAAGGCATGGGACGGCTGATCGACCGGCTGCTTGCTTCGGAGGTCGATGGATTCCTGTTTCTTGGCAGTGCCGGTGAATTTGCCGCGCTCGGGCATGAGCGGCGCAAGGCCATTGCCGAATTCTGTGTCGGGCGGGTCGCCGGGAAAAAGCCGGCGATCATCGGCGCCGCTTCCTGCGCGACGCGGGAGGTGATCGATCTCGCCAGGCACGCGGGCGGCATCGGCGCCGACGCGGTGATGGTGGTCAATCCGTACTACACCCGATTCAGCGAGGAACGCCTTTACCAGCACTACCGGCGGATCGCCGAAGATTCGCCGCTGCCCGTGCTGCTCTACAACTTCCCGGCCCTGACCGGACACGATCTGTCGATCGAGCTGGTCGGGCGTCTGGCCGCGGATTGTCCGAACATCGTCGGCATCAAGGACACCGTCGACTGCATGAGCCACATTCGCCGCCTCATCCTGGAAGTGAAAGGCGCGCGCCCCGATTTCATGGTCTTCACGGGTTACGACGAATACATGCTCGACACCCTGATGATCGGCGGCGACGGCGCCATCCCGGCCACCTCGAACTTCGCTCCCGAGATCACCTGTGGCATTTACCGCGCCTTCCGCGAGCGGGATTTCGATGCCGCCCAGAACCTGTTGAAGCGCCTGGCCATTCTCCAGCGCATCTACTCGACCGACGTGCCGTTCACCGGCTTGATCAAGGAAGCGATCCGGCTCACCGGCCTGGATATCTCGACCACGGCGCTGTCCCCCGCCCTCGCGCCGGACGAAGCGACGCGCGCAAGACTCGCCGAAATCCTTGCCCGGTTCCAGAGTTCCAGAGTTCCAGAGGATAGAAGGTAGAGGACAGAAGACAGATGGGCTTGCGGCGCTTCGCGCCGGGTGAGGTACGCAAAACCCAGCGCTCGGGTTCAGAGGACAGTAATTTGAGAAGACAGAGAAACCGGGCGCCCGATTTCTCGTCCTCACTCCGGCGCGACACCCCAGCGGCTGACCTGTCGCTCCCTGTGGATGTAAAGCCATTTACGAGACACGACATGCGTGACGACACTATCTGGAAGCGTCGAGCCGGTTTTTTCACAGGAACCCGAACGGTGGCCTGGGCCTATGACTGCTGTCCTCTGAAATCTGCGTTTGGGTTTCGGAAGGCTTCTTGTTAGAATCCCAGCGTCTGAACAAGCACCCAGAGTATAAGCACAGATGTTTCCGACCTTGCCAACCCTTTCGCGGATATCCTTTTCGCGCCTGATGACGGGCGCCGTTCTGTCGCTTCTGGTCTCCCTTGCGCACGCGCAGACGCTCACGGACATTCAAGCCTTGATGAAAGAGGGGAAGCTGCCCCAGGCGCTGACGCAGATCGACCGTTACATCGCCGCGCAACCGAAAGATGCCCAGGGGCCGTTCACCAAGGGACTGATCCTCAGTGAAATGGGACGCCCACAGGACGCAATCAAGGTTTTTTCCGAACTCACCGAGAATTTCCCCGAATTGCCGGAGCCATATAACAATCTGGCCGTCCTGTACGCTCAGCAGAAACAGTACGACAAGGCGCAAGCCGCGCTCGAAACGGCTATCCATACCCATCCGAGCTACGCCATCGCCCACGAGAACCTCGGCGACGTCTATGCCAGACTCGCCAGCCAGGCTTATGACAAGGCCTTGCAATTCGATTCGACGAACAGAACGACGCAAAACAAGCTGTCGATGATCAGGGAATTGATCAGCGTTTCGCTACGGTCGGGCGTCAAACCGGGCGTCGTGGCGGCAAAGACCGCGAACAGGCCGGAGAAGACCACGGTGGACGATCCGTCGGCCAAGCCGCTTGCCCCGCCGCCCGTTGCCGCCGCGCCGGTGACGCCGCCGCCGGCAGCGGCAGCGGGCGGGTCCGCCGGCAAAGCGCCGGCGGCGGCCAAACCTGATGAAGCCGGGAAAGCCGAACCCAGCGCCGCTGAAGCGGAAGATGAAATCGTCAAGACCGTCCGCCACTGGGCCGATGCGTGGTCGCGCAAGGACGTGAACGCCTATCTGGCGTTTTACGCCGGCGATTTCCAGACGCCGAACGGAATGCCCCTCAGAAAATGGGAAACGGAACGCAGACAGCGGATCGACAAACCGGGAAAGCTGCAAGTCGACATCGAGGACATCGAGGTCTCCGTGTCCGGCGGCACGGCAACGGCGCGCTTTCGTCAGCGATATGCCTCGGCGACATTCAGGTCGCTGGCCAACAAGACGCTGGTGTTCGTGAAATCCGGGAGCCGATGGCTCATCTCGCGGGAGCGTGTGAATTGATGCGCCGGCTCGTGTTGGCAGTGGTGTTTGTCGTCTGCGCCGCCATTCCGGTCGTCGCGGCGGTTTCGGACGGCCGCGACGCGCCTCCCGCGACACTTTCCGATTCCGGTCCCGAGCCTCAGCTGTTCAGCATTCTCGACGAAATCGAGAACGACCGGCTGGATAAGGCGCTCGAAAAAATCGAATCCCTGCTCCGCCAATATCCGAATTTTCGCCTGGCGCATCTGATCAAGGGCGACTTGCTGCTGGCCCGCGGCGCGCCGCTGTCGACCTTCGGTAATGCCAGCAATGCCCCGAGCGAGTTGGTCAGCGACCTGCGCGATGAAATCATCGCCCGGCTCGATGCCTATCGCAACCGTTCGGTGATGGCGGGGTACCTGCCCCGCTATCTCCTGCAGATGCCGCCGGATCAGAAGTACGCGATCGTGATCGACACGCAGAAAGCGCGGCTCTACCTGTATGAGAACGATACCCGCGCCGGCAGCCCTCCGCGCTTCGTGGCCGATTACTACATGTCATATGGCAAGCTGGGGGCGGACAAGACGCGCGAGGGCGACAAAAAAACGCCGACCGGGGTCTATTACGTCACTTCCAGCCTCAATCCGAAGAAAGTCGGTGACTTCTACGGCACGGGCGCCTTCCCGATCAACTACCCCAATGAATGGGACAAGCGCCAGGGACGCAACGGCCACGGCATCTGGCTGCATGGCACCCCGTCGGACACCTTCTCGCGGCCGCCCAAGGCATCTGACGGCTGCATGGTCTTGGCCAACGTCGATCTCGACGCGCTGGCCAAGAACTTGCAGATCGGTTTGACGCCGGTGATCATCAGCAATTCGATCGAATGGCTCTCTTTCGACGACTGGCGGAGCGAGCGCGCCGCCCTCAACAGAAAGATCGAGGAGTGGCGCGGCGACTGGGAGAGCCGCGACGTCGACCGTTACTTGAAGCACTATTCAAGGAAGTTCGCCGCCAACGGTCAGAACCTGGAACGGTTCGCCTCGCAGAAGCGTCAGGTCAACGCCAGGAAGGAGTGGATCAAGGTCAAGCTGTCGGACGTTTCGATGTTCCGCGATCCCGGCAAGGACGAACTGGTCGTCGTCAGTTTTGATCAGGATTATCAGAGCAACAATCTGAATAACCGGATGAAAAAGCGCCAATACTGGATCCGCGAGGGCGGAACCTGGAAGATCATTTTCGAGGGAAGCGCCTGACAGTATCCAGAATGCCCGCTTTCAGCCGGCGGCTCATCCGGGCGCGGATCGCGCGCCGACCTCCGAAACGTCTGGGTAGGGCATCCCCCCTCGCGGCCACGCTCGGCAACGCACGGGTCATGCCTTGACGGGGCGCGTCCGGGATAAAATTCCGCGATGCCCGATTCCGCCGATTTTCACATCCTCCTTCCCCATCCGCTCACTCCGGCGCCGATGATTCGCGCCGTCGAGGCCGGCATCACCGTCCTGGCGGAGGGAAGCCTCGTCTTTCATTACCGCGTGCGGGGCGACATGGCGCGAGTGCGGGTGCCGGAGCCGGCATTTGTCGCGGAACGCCACGATGCTCTCTGGGAACACACTTGCTTCGAGGCTTTCATCGGACGGGAAGGCGACGCGGCCTACCGGGAGTTCAATTTTTCACCATCGGGACGATGGGCGGCCCATGATTTCGGCGGCTACCGGCAACGCCTGGATGATCCGCCGCTGGCCACGCCTTGCGTCAGGACACGCTCGACGGAAGGCCGGCTCGAACTGGAAGCCGTCGTGCCGCTGTCGTCCCTACCAGGTGGCGCGGCTTGGGAAATCGGACTGTCGGCGGTGGTCGAAGCGCTCGATCTGGTCGACGATGGTCTGAGTTACTGGGCGCTGCGCCATCCCTCTCGACGTCCCGATTTTCACCTTCGCGAAGGTTTCGTCTTGCGTCATCCGTGACGGAAAACGGAGGGCGGCCCATTGACCGATGCTTTGCGCCGCAATTCATTTCTGGCCCTCATCCAGAGAGAGCGCCGTCTGGAATCCTGAAATGGGAGCAAGCGCCAGAACTGGGCAAATCCCCGAGTGTCGGCTTTTTTACGATTTCCTTTCCGGCGGTGTCCCGACTTGCCCGATGAATGAACGCCGTAAAACGGCTGTTTGTCATGGGCGGCCAATGACCTGTGACTTATTTCACGAAACCGCGCCAAGGGGTGTCGGCTTTTTTTACAGACTCTGGCACATTCTCCAGGAGGGTTTCGTGGTTCCATATTTTATCATGAATAAACAATGGGTTATAAACACAAACCAAGGCGGGCACGAGAAATGCTTTAGAATCCACGCCTTGTTTCCTTTCCTCTAAAGATTTTGAACCCGGAGCGCTGGGTTATATCTCTGATAGGATTAAAAATGAAAACCAATAAAATATTGTCCATTCTCACGCTTGCTCTCTTCTCGGCCTTGTTTGTCGGTGAAGCGGCGGCAACGGAGTTCCACTTCGAATCCGGTTTCCCCGGTTGGACGAAAGCCGGTAGCGCCGGAACCAAGGGAGCGGACGGAGTCGTCGATGCTTCGCCAGACGGTGGAAAATATGCCTATGTGACGACCGAGGGTGGGGCTACTACCATCGACGGTTTTGGATTTGGTGGAGAATACAATGGATCGACCTTGCGTTCCAGTGTGTTCTCGGTGGACGCCGGGGATGAGTTGCAGTTCTTCTTCAATTATGTGACCACCGATGCTGCCGGATATTCGGATTACGCTTGGGCTCGCCTGCTCGACGCGTCGCTCAATCAGGTTGCCATCCTCTTCACGGCACGGACGACACCAGAAGGAAACACGGTTCCGGGTTTTGGGATGCCAGACATTGACGCTACCGTGACGCCTGGTGAAGTCCCACTCATCCGGAATCGGACGGAATGGTCGGTGCTCGGCTCGCATTCCGGGGCGTGTTATGACGAAGAAGAGGAGAAGCTCGGGTGTGGTTATACGGGATGGATACAGGTGGACTACTCATTCGCCGATGCTGGCGACTATATCCTCGAGTTCGGCGTGGTCAACTGGGATGACGACAAGTTCAATTCCGGCTTGGCCTTCGACGGCATCACGATCAGTAGCCCAGCCCCCAATCCTGTTCCCGAGCCAACATCCTTGGCCTTGCTCGGTTTGGGCCTGATGGGTTTCGGAGCGCTCCGGCGTCGTGAGTGATTCCTGAAACAGCTACTGCGCCCTTGTGTTTGTCCGGAACGTAAAAGTCCGCGACAGTTGCGTGTCGCGGACTTTGTTTTTCCGGGCAACTCGATTCACACCAAATCTGACGCTTTACAGTTCCGGTCGCGCCGCCAAGGCGGGCGCCCCTTGCCTTGCGGTTCATGGTGGATGATTTCGGACGCGGAAAACCCCTGAATCGTCGGCGAACGGTTCAGGGGTTTTTGTCGATGGAAGGTGTGGACCATGGAAGTTGATCGAACCTTGGAAGATCATCGGATCCTGAATGCGCACAGTAAAAAAACAACTTCACCAACTCGTTCTCGAAAGCAGCCGTGCCTAGGTGGGACGACTGTTCCATCACTGCAGAACGGATAGCGCCAATCATGGCACGGGTCATGACATAGAGACCTATGGGCGTCAGTGTCTTGAAGTACCCGCCCTGAGACCGTGATTGTCGAGTAAGGATCGTTTGCAGGACTTCCTCGACTGGCCTGGTCAGTTCATCGGACAAGCCGTTCGCAATCAAGGCTTCGATCAAGACTTTGCGCATCCGCTGGCGTCCTCCAAAGGCTTTTAGCAAAGCGCGCACGACAGACCGACCCAACTCGCTGTCATCAGGCGTAAGTTCGGCGTTGATGCTTCCGATGATTGCCTGGCTGACCTTATTCAGCTCTCGTCGCGCCATGGCGATCAGGATGGCGTTTTTGTCTGGAAAGTATTGGTACAACGTGCCGATGCTTACGCCTGCCACCCTGGCGATGGCGTTGGTATTGAATCTGCCCAATCCCTGCGTCTGAAGAATCCGAGCAGCGGCCTCGAAAATTGCCTCAATGGTTCCTTCAGATCGAGGCTGACTTGGTTTTTTTCTATATGGATCAATATGTTGCATGTTTTCTCTTGCATCCTCTAGCGGGGCCGGAAAGCGAGTAGCCAAGTATAAGCAATACTCATATTATTTGTTTTTCAGCAAGTGTCTGACATGCTGTCAAGCGCCATTCCAGCAACGATTCGAGGAGAATATCTATGAACATCGCATTTTTTGGCTTGGGCCGTATGGGTGCGGGCATGGCTACCCGCTTGGCTGAGGCTGGCGAACACAATCTTACAGTATGGAACCGCAGCCCCGACAAGGCGCTCCCATTTGCGGAATTGGGTGCCAGGGTGGTAACGGACCCGGTTGACGCCGTTTGTGACGCCGAACTTGTGATCACCAGCTTATTGGATGACAAGTCCGTTGAAGCACTATTCAACGAGCAGAGTGCTGTTTTTCGGGCGATGTGCCCAGGGGCCATTCATCTGTGCGTGACGACGATTTCGCCGGGCTGTGCCAATCGCTTACA
>JAITAJ010000207.1 GCA_031284185.1 Accumulibacter sp.
CTGAACAGGAAACCGGCCCTTCCGGTCGCCGCCTCACCCGCCACGGCATCGACGTAGGCATCGGGGCCTGGCCAGTACCACACCATGTGCGCCATCGGTATGTAAGCGAAAGTAAACCACAACACCACGAAGATCAGCACGGCGGAAAACCGGACGCGCTCCGCGAAGGCGCCGACGATCAGGACGGCGGTAATGGCCGCGAAAGCGCCCTGGAACGCGACGAAAGTGAATTCGTAAATGGCCACGCCCTTGCTGAAGGTGCCGCTCAGCGAATCCGGCGTGATGCCCTTCAGGAAGAGCTTGCCGAACGATCCGTAAAAGCTGCCGCCTTCCGTGAAGGCCAGCGAATAACCGTAGACCACCCAGAGCACGGTAATCAGCGCAAAACTCACGAAGACCTGCATCAACACCGACAGCATGTTCTTGGTGCGGACCAAGCCTCCATAGAACAAGGCCAGCCCCGGAATCGACATGAGCATGACCAGGGCCGCGCAGACCATGATCCAGGCATTGTCGGCCTTGTCCGGCACGAGCGCGGCGGGCGCCTGCTCCACGGCCCGGGCCGCGGAACAGAAAATCATGGCGCCCGGCAGGGCGAGCATGGCAAACAGACGTTTCATGACGGACTCCATTACAGGGCATCCTCGCCGGTCTCGCCGGTACGGATGCGGATGACTTGTTCGAGATCGAAAACGAAAATCTTCCCGTCGCCGATCTTGCCGGTTCCCGCCGATTTCTCGATGGTTTCGACGACCCGATCGAGAATGCCGTCGGAAATCGCGGCTTCGATCTTCACCTTGGGCAGAAAATCGACCACGTATTCGGCACCCCGATAAAGCTCGGTATGCCCCTTCTGCCGCCCGAAGCCCTTGGCCTCGGTCACCGTGATGCCCTGCACGCCGATTTCGGACAAGGCTTCACGGACTTCATCGAGCTTGAACGGTTTGATGATGGCGCTGACCATTTTCATGAGTTGCTCCTCTACTCCTGTTTCCGGGGATCGACCCCGCAATTTCCACATGGCGAAACGAAAAAAAACCCGGAACGCGCGGACGATCAACGAATGAAACCGCGCCGCCCAGTCCCTTGCCCCGGACACGGAAAGCATCAGGCGTGCCAGGAGAAAAATTCCCGTTTTTTCATCGCCTTGAAACGTCTCCCGGACCCGGCGAGTCGCGCCGCGCACAGCGCCGGCGCACAAAGATCAGGAAGGCGCACCAACACAGTGCCAATCCGTCGCCGTCCGCCGATGACGCCCGGAGCGTTTCCGGCGCGGAGTCCCTCACGGCGGCGGCGCGCGTGGGCGGTGGGACGCTGTGATAAACTCGGGCCACTTTCCGAGGAAGCTCGTCATGCCCGACCCCAAGATTTTTGAAGAATTCTGCGCTCGCCTGAGCGCGCTGATCGCCGCCAGTCCCGCCGCCGACATCGAAAAAAACGCCCGCGCCCTGCTCTCTGGATTGTTCGCCAGGCTCGATCTCATCAGCCGGGAAGAGTTCGACATACAGGCGCGCCTCCTGCAACGCACGCGCGAAAAACTCGACGCGCTGGAAGCGCGTGTCGCGCGTCTGGACCCTCCCGCCGAGCCGACCGGCGCCGAGTGATTCCCAGAGCCTTTCCCCCGGTCCGCAGCGCCTCGTTTGCCGTGTCATGTCGCTTGCCATCGTAAGCAGCCGGGGCCTTGACGGGCTGGGCGCGCCGCCGGTCGCGGTCGAGGTCCATCTGGCCGGAGGGCTGCCAAGCGTCACGCTGGTCGGTCTCCCGGACACGGAAGTCAAGGAAGCGCGCGACCGGGTTCGGGCGGCCCTGCAGAATTCAGGATTTGAATTTCCCGCCAAGCGCATCACCGTCAACCTGGCGCCGGCGGATCTGCCCAAGGAATCGGGACGCTTCGACCTGCCCATCGCGCTCGGCATTCTCGCCGCTTCGGAACAGATCCCGGGCAAGGCGCTCGATGCCTACGAATTCGCCGGGGAACTCTCCCTCTCGGGCCATCTGCGGCCCATCCGCGGCGCGTTGGCCATGGTGCTTGCCGCCGGAGCGCGCCGGGACGGCTTCGTGCTGCCGCGCGAGAGCGCCAGAGAAGCGGCCCTGGCGCACGACGCGCGCATTCTGGCTGCCGACACGCTGCTCGAAGTGTGTGCCCACCTGACCGGCCAACACGCGCTGGAAGTCTGTCCTCCGTTCGACGGCGGAACCGCTCCGGCCGTCATGCCGCCCGACCTTGCCGAAGTACGCGGCCAGATGCGGGCCAAGCGGGCGCTGGAGATCGCCGCCGCCGGAAACCACTCGATCCTGTTCGCCGGCCCGCCCGGCACCGGAAAGTCCATGCTCGCCAGCCGTCTTCCCGGCCTGTTGCCGCCGATGACGCGGGAAGCGGCGCTGGAATCGGCAGCCGTCCTCTCCCTGACCGGGCAATTCAGGCCGGAGCGCTTCGGCCATCCGCCCTACCGCTCGCCGCATCACACGGCTTCCACCGCCGCGCTGGTCGGTGGCGGCAGCATTCCGCGTCCCGGCGAGATTTCGCTGGCGCATCGCGGCGTGCTGTTCCTCGACGAGTTCCCGGAGTTCGACCGGCGCGTGCTCGAAGCCTTGCGCGAGCCGATGGAAAGTGGCCGGATACACATTTCCCGCGCTGCCCGGCAGGCCGATTTCCCGGCGCAATTCCAACTGGTCGCCGCCATGAACCCCTGTCCATGCGGGTATCACGGCGACCCGAAGGGCAAGTGCCGCTGCACGCCGGATCAGCTTGCCCGCTACCTCGGCAAGCTCTCCGGCCCCCTGCTCGACCGCATCGACCTGCAAGTCGAAGTCCCGGCGCTCTCGCCCGAAGCGCTGCAAGGCGCGCCCTCGGGAGAATCGTCCGCCGTGGTGCGCGCGCGTGTCAGTGAAGCGTTCGACCGCCAGCTTCGGCGTCAGGGCAAACCGAACGCCCGGCTGGAACCGCGCGAGATCGACGTCCATTGCCGGCCCGACGAAAAGGGCGCGGCGCTGCTCAGGAGCGCGCTGACCCGTCTCGATCTTTCCGCGCGCGCCTATCACCGGGTCTTGCGCGTCGCGCGCAGCATCGCCGATCTGGACGGCGGCGGCGCGATCCTTGCCGCGCACATTGCCGAAGCCGTCCAGTACCGCCGTTTCACCAAGGATTGAACCATGTTCGCAACGAAAGAAGCACCCCGCAAGGACGGGTCGAGGCTCGTATTCCTGCTCGCCGCCCTCGGAACCATCGGGCCGTTCACCATCGACACCTATCTGCCGGCGGTGCATGACATCGCCTCCACCCTTGGCGCGTCGACGCTGGAAGTTCAGCAGACGCTGACCTCGTACCTCTTCATGTTCTCGATCATGTCACTCTGGCATGGCGCGATCTCGGACGCGATCGGACGCCGGAAGGTCATCCTGGCGACGCTCGGACTCTACATCCTGGTCTCGCTCGGCTGCGCTTTCGCCACGCGCATCGAAGACCTCTGGCTGCTGCGCGGATTGCAGGGCTTCGCGGCCTGCGCCAGCATCGTCGTCAGTCGCGCCATCGTCCGCGACGTGTTCCACGGAGCGCAGGCGCAGCGTCTGATGTCGCACATCGCCATGATGTTCGCCATCGCCCCCACCATTGCCCCGATCATCGGCGGCCACCTGCAAAGCGCCTTCGGCTGGCGCTCGATCTTCGGATTCATGGTCCTTCTGGGTGTCGCGCTGATGGCCTGCTGCTGGAAATGGCAGCCGGAAACTCTTCCGGCGGAACGCCGTCAATCGCTGCGCCCCGTCTATCTGGCCAGAGCGTACTGGAACGTCCTGACCTCGCCGGTGTTCCTGAGCGCCTGTGGCGGCATGGCCTTCAGCTTTTCCGGCTACTTCCTCTACATCATGTCCGCGCCGATGTTTCTGATGCGTCACCTGGGGGTTTCGGAAACCGGCTTCCTGTGGCTGTTCGGCCCTGGGATGCTTGGCCTGATGGTCGGCTCCTGGTGGTCGGGGCGGCTGGCCGGGAGGCTCTCCTCGCAGCGGACGATCCTGCGCGGTTATCAGCTGATGGGTATCGCGGTGACGTGCAACCTCGCGCTCAACCTGGCCCTCCCGCCCAGTCTGCCCTGGGCCGTGCTGCCCATATTCCTCTACAACTTCGGCAATTCCCTGGTCATGCCCAGCCTGACGCTGCTCGTGCTCGACCACTTCCCGGAGCAGCGCGGACTGGCCTCCTCGTGCCAGATGTTCCTGCAATCGATGTGCAACGTCGTGATCGCCGGCATGATCGCCCCGATGGCCTGGGGCTCGACGCTCTCGCTGTCGATCGCCATGACCTGCCTGATGCTGACCGGCGCGGCGTGCTTCTGGCTGAATCAGAAGATAGAGGTCAGGGTCAGAGGTTAAGTTTCAGAGGACCAGAGGACCAGAGGACAGAATTTGGAGAAGACAGAAGACAGATTGGCTTGGGCGCTTCGCGCCGAAATGAGGAAGGGAAAACCGAGCGCTCGGGTTCAGAGGACAGAACCTGGAGAAGACAGAAGACAGATTGGCTTGGGCGCTTCGCGCCGGAATGAGGAAAGGAAAACCGAGCGCTTGGTTTTTCGCTATCACTCCGGCGCGAAGCGCCCAAACTGATC
>JAITAJ010000300.1 GCA_031284185.1 Accumulibacter sp.
GGCGCGTTATCCCCCTGATCTTTGCCGTAGGACTTGCAGGCTTCCAGGTTGAACGAAACCAGCGCCGCCCCGGAACTTTGCGCGCCATTGACCCCTGTGATCGCCGGATGCAGACGCGCGATGACGGCGGATTCGCCGCTGACCAGACAAAGCGACGCGCTCGTGTTCGTCCCGGCCAGCCGTCTGGCCCACGAATCCTGCGCCGCTTCGCGCTGATGCAAATGCCGGTATTCACCCTCCAGGCGGAACACCACATTGGCGTCCCTTGCTTCTTCCTGAAACAAGGGCGGCTGAAATCGTTCCGGCGACCACTTCCGCAAGAAGGCCCGCAGGGCTTGCAAACCCGCATCCTCCTCGCCCGCCAACGCGGCTTCATGCAGGGCCTTGAACGCCTCGTGCTCCTTGTCGGCGCGTTTGCTGGTGGCGCTCACACCCAGCACGTAGCTGGTTTTGTCCCACAGAAAACAAGGGGCGATTCCGCTGGAACGCCTGGGTGGCTGCGGTACCAGCAAGGCGCGGGGCTGCGGCTTCTTTCCCGACGTATCCCGGATGTCATTGACAGCGACCACGCCGCCATCCGGCGCAAGCACGATCTCGTAAGCGATTCCCTCCGGGCTGTAGCCGTAAGGCGCAATGCCCTCCGCGCCCTGCGCGATCAGCCGCCGATAAAACCCGGACAAGGCTTGCAGGATCATGCCTTTACCTCCGCCGACTGCCACGACGGCACCTCGATCACACCATCCTTCATCCGGGCGCGGAAAAAGCGAGGCGTCATGCCGTCGGCGAAATCGATATCGTGCAGCATCCAGCCCAAGTCTTTTTCTCCCTTCAGGTCGGCATCGGGCACGGGCGGGGCGGCACCGTTCTCCAGCCACTCGAAACACGCGGGAAATTCACGCGCGCCCAGACAGGGCGTGTGAAAACATTGCCCCTTGCGGGCGCGGCGATTGAAAATATCCAGATGCTTGCCGACGGAATCCTCCGCTCCGGCTTTGGCGGTCAATTCAAAATGGGCTTCGAGGAGATAGCGCACGTCGCGCAACACGGTGGCGGCGCGTTGCTGGCGTTCTTCGTCAACAAACAGCGCCAGGGCCGCCGTGGAAGCCGCTTTCATGGCTTTCCTCACGCTGGCGGGCGGGAGTTTCGCGCCGACCTCGTTACGTCGGATGGACTCGAAGCGAATGGTTTTCAGGACGTGAATGCGGTCGATATGCCAGCGGATCGCCGGTTTCCAGTGAATCGCCTCCAGAATGCCGCGCGCGGCGGAAGGCGTGATGACGTCGTAACTCGTGCGCTCCACCTTCATTTCCGGGCGGGTGAAACAGGCCCGCTCACCCCAGACGAGCAGACGGATTCCAAAACTCATGATTTTCACCTCATGTTCCGGCGGGTTGCACCGCCAGCGCTATCAGAGCCACATCGGATACTGCGCCAACCGGAAATCCAATGAAACAAACTCACCACACCAGCGATTCCGGCGCCAGGAAACTGTCTCCTTCCCACCACAGGCCACTGTCCGGGTTGTAAAGAGTCACCGTCACCAGTTCCATGAACTGCTCGCCCCATTTCTCTGGCGCGACGGGCTGGATCGCGCCTGACCGCCGAAGCGCCTGAAAGCCTGCCTGCGGCACCTGCACCAGATAGGCTTGCAGTCGGCGGGCGAGGCCACCGCTTTTTTCCGCGTGACGGAGTTCTCGCAACGACTGGCGCGCCTCATCGTCATACGGCACGATCACCGGCAGTTGCATGTCGTCGATCATGCGGAACTTTTTGGCGACGTTCTCCATCGGCAGGGTGTCGATCCGGCTATCCGCAAGCTCACCCAGGATGCTCGCGGCATCCAGCGCCGCCTCGCCTTTCGTCCAATACAGTTCCTTGCAATAGGCCAGGATCGCCTCGGGAGAAAGCAGATCGCCGGTCTTGCCCAGGCAGCGGAATACCGCTGCCGCCGCCTGAGCGGATTGCATCAATTCCGGCGGCGGCGCCCAATCCTTGTTGACCGGAACGAAAATCAGCACTTCACTGACCGCCGCATCGCGCCTTCCTTCGCGGTTGCAGCGTCCCGCGGCCTGGGCGATGGAATCCAGTCCCGCTTCGGCGCGCAGCACCAGAGGAAAATCCACATCCACGCCCGCCTCGATGAGCGAAGTGGAAACCAGGCGGCAGGGCCTGCCCGCCTTCAAATCCGCCCGGATTTCATCGAGCGCGGCGCGGCGATGCCGGGCGCACATCAGGGTGGTGAGATGGCGAGCGCCGGGTAGACCTTCCATCGCCCGGTAAACCGCCCGCGCGTGGCGGCGGTTGTTGACGATGCACAAGACCTGCTCGTTGGCGCGCAGGTAGGCCAGCAAGCCTTCATCGTCCAACTCGCCGACGTGTCGCACTTTTACGCGCGCCAGCTTGCGGAACAATGCGAGGGGATCGGGGGCCAGTTCGCGCACCTTTTCGAGGCCGCCGCGCAGATGCTCGCCGTTCAATGCCGGTTGCGTCGCCGTGCATAGCACGAGGCTGACGTGGTAATTGCGCGCCAATTCGTCGATGGCCGCCACGGTGGGGCGCAGCAGTTTCAGGGGCAGGGTTTGCGCCTCATCCAGAATGACCACGCTGCCCGCGATGTTGTGCAGCTTGCGGCATTGCGACGGGTGAGCCGCGAACAGGCTCTCGAAAAACTGCACGGCGGTGGTCACGATGACGGGCGCATCCCAGTTCTCCGCCGCCAGCCGGAGTTTTTCCCGTGATTGGTAACGCTCGGCATCGTTGCGGGAAAGCGGCGGTACGTTATAAGCGCTGTGATGTTCCAGCACGGCCGTTTCGCCCAGATCGCCCAGCGCGTGGCGAAACACGGCGGCGTTCTGTTCGATGATGCTGGTGAAAGGAATGACGAAAATCACCCGCCGCAGTCCATGCGCAATGGCGTGGTCGAGCGCGAAGGCAAGCGAAGCCAGGGTTTTTCCGCCGCCGGTGGGCACGGTGAGCGAAAAAAGACCGGGGGCGAGCGAGAATTGCCGCCGGACATGATCGAGAATCTCGGCGCGGATCCGGTTTACGCAAGAATCGGCGGCGAAACCGGCCAGATGGGTATTCAATCTTTCACGCAATTCGATGAGCGTCGGCATGGCGGCATCTCGCGCCGATTCCCGCCGCGCGACGCGATCATAAAATGCCTCGGTATCCAGGCGATCGGCGTCGATCAGGCAGGAAAACAGCATGCGCGCCAGAAAGGCCATTTGGAAGCTCTGGCGCTTTTTTTCGACGGCTTGCAGCGGTATGTCGCCCAAGGTTTCAGGCAATTCGACTTCCTGTCGCCAGGCATCGAGCAGCGGTGGCAGACCGGCGCCTCTCAAGCGCTCGTCCAGGGGTGTCCGTTCCCCGTCTTGGATGCCGTTCGCCAGTCCGGCATGATGTCCGGCGATGCAATAGGCCAGCAGTTGCCCGATCGGACCGTAGCGTTCCCTCGCCAGCATCGCGCCGCGCGTGGCATGGTCGACCCGCCGCCCCGCGCCCGCGATCCGGCGCTGAAAATCCTCGGTGTACTTGCCGATGTCGTGAAGCAGCCCGGCGGTTCTCGCCAGTTCCTCCGCCTCGAAAACGGCGGCGGATTTTCCGGCCCGCCATCCCACTTTCCACGAGTGTTCGGCCAGAGTCTGCCAATCGGAACGATCCGGCTCATCCGTCGAATGGGCAAAGAACATCATCGTTTCTCCCTTTTGAGTCTGGTCTTCTGGCGCGTATCTGGAATCACGATCCACGGGCCGATACGGAAATCCCGCGGATGGAGCGCGGTCGCCAGGTGACGGCGAGCGAGCGCGGCGACCGCGCAAGACAGGAATCATAGGCGCTTCGCTCGCGCATCGTATACTCTTGTCTTGCCGATCGGCCGGAACGCCGGAAGACATCGGCGGGCGAGATTGTCGCGGCAGGAAAACACACATAGAATTGGCCGATTCCATCGTTGGAGAAACCAAAGCGTGCCGTCCTTGCCGCGAAGTTTCGAGCCGATGCCGTGCCGTCGGGACCGGAACAGACGGCCTCCCTCGCAAACGCGCGCCGGGATGTTTTTGCGTTCGCGCGCCCCCCGGAGGGGCGGCGTCGGCGACCGGGTACGGAAAACCGGCGGTGTTCCGTACCTGTCGTGGAACAGAGTGCCGACGTGAATACCGGCGTGCCTTTTCGTTGATTTGTCGCGCGAACTTCTCTTCGATGAACAGGATTTACCTCGCCCCGATGGAAGGACTGGCCGACGCCCTGATGCGCGACCTGCTCACGCGGACGGGCGGATATGACGGCGCGGTCTGTCAATTCGTCCGGGTTTCGGCAACGCCGCTGCCGCCGAGAACCTTTCGCCGAGCCTGTCCCGAGCTGGACGGCGGCGGCAGGACGCCCGGCGGAACGCCGGTCAGCGTGCAACTGCTGGGCAGTTGTCCCGAACGCATGGGTGAGACTGCCGCGCGGCTGGCCGGGCTGTCCCCTCGCGGCATCGATCTCAATTTCGGCTGTCCCGCGCGGACGGTCAGCCGGCACGGCGGCGGAGCGATACTGCTCGACGACCCCGGCCTTCTGCGGCGGATCGCCGAAGCCGTGCGCCGCGCGGTGCCGGAAGCGATTCCGGTGACCGCCAAGATGCGGCTGGGCAACCGCGATACGGAAAGGACGCTCGATTGCGCCGCCGCGCTCCAGGCCGGCGGCGTGGCGGCGCTTACGGTGCACGCGCGCACAAGGATCGAGGGCTACCGGCCACCGGCGCACTGGGAATGGATCGCGCGGGTCCGCGAGGCCGTCTCCGTGCCGGTGATCGCCAACGGCGAAATCTGGTCGGTGGCCGATTATTTCGCTTGCCGCGAGGCGAGCGGGTGCGCCGACGTGATGCTTGGCCGGGGCGCGGTGGCCGATCCTTTTCTGGCGCGGCGCATACGGCGGGCGGCGTCCGCCGGGAATTTCGCCGCCGCAGACGACGGCTCGGCGGGGGATTGGGGAGAATTGTCCGTCCTGCTGCGGGAATTCTGGCAGCGGCTGCGCTTGCGCGTGAGCGCACGGCACGCGCCGGGGCGGCTCAAACTCTGGCTGAGTTTCCTGCGGCGCGTCTACCCCGAGGCCGACACGCTGTATCACCGGATTCGCGCGCACGAGGAGATCGGCGTCGTCTCCGCGGCGCTCGCCGCGGCCACGGCGGCGGAGTAGGCGGCGCCCGTGCAGGCCAAGTCTCGCGTTCCGGAAAGCGCCCAGGAGGGGATTCACCGGCATCTGGCCGCGCTGCTCGAACGTCACCGTCGAGCGCCTTTCCGCAAACCCTGCGCCGATTACAATCGCGCGGCCTTTGCCGAAAGCATGGAACGCTGGCGGCGTGTGGCGCCGGACGCGCCGCTGATCCTCGATGCGTGCTGCGGCAACGGAGAGAGCAGCCTCGCCCTGGCCGCCCTGTTCCCCGGCCACTACGTGATCGGCGTCGATCGTTCCGAGTTTCGTCTGCGGCGACGTCTCGCGGCGCAGGCGGCGCGGAGCGCTCCACCGCCGGACTGTCCGCCCAACGTCGGCTTCGCGCGCGCCGACCTCATCGACTACGCGCGTCTGCTGCGTGATGAAGGCATTCGTCTTGCGCGTCACTACCTGCTCTACCCGAACCCCTGGCCCAAGATCGGCCATCTATCCCGGCGCTGGCATGGCCATCCCGTGTTCCCCGCGCTGCTGGAACTTGGCGGCGTACTCGAATGCCGCGGCAACTGGCGTATTTATGTCGAAGAGTTCTGTTTTGCCGTCCACATGTTGACCGGCTGCGAAACGCGCTGTGAAAGTTTCGTCCCATCGGCGCCGCTGACGCCGTTCGAGCGCAAGTATCAGGCGTCCGGGCACACACTGTATCGCGCCGTGGCCGACATTTCAGAAGATAGAAGACAGAGGACAGAAGACAGATGAGTTTGGGCGCTTCGCGCCGAGTTGAGAACGAAAAACCGAGCGCTCGGGTTTTCCTCTCTGACCCGGCGCGAAGCGCCGCAAGCTGATCTGTCTTCTGTCTTCTGTCTTCTCAAATATCTGCCTTTCAGCGGGTGGCAAAGTTCTTTTCGGCGAAACTCCAGTTGACGAGCTTGCTCAGGAAGGTTTCGACGAACTTCGGTCGCTGGTTGCGATAGTCGATGTAATAGGCGTGCTCCCACACGTCGATGCACAACAGCGCCTTGTCGCCCGTGGTCAGCGGCGTTCCGGCGGCGCCCATGTTGACGATGTCGACCGATTTGCCGGCCTTTTCGACCAGCCAGGTCCATCCCGAACCGAAATTGCCGACCGCGGCGGCCTGAAAAGCCTTCTTGAACCCGTCGAACGATCCCCATTTTCCGTCGATCGCTTCACCCAGCGCGCCGGAGGGCGCGCCGCCACCGTCCGGCTTCAGGCCATTCCAGAAGAAGCCGTGGTTCCACACTTGGGCGGCGTTGTTGTATACCCCGCCGGCCGGCGCCTTCTTGATGATGGCTTCCAGGCCGAGGTTCTCGTATTCGGTTCCCTTGATCAGATTGTTCAGGTTCGTGACATACGCCTGGTGATGCCTGCCGTAGTGGTATTCGATCGTTTCCCTTGAAATGAACGGGGCAAGCGCGTCCTGCGCGAAAGGAAGCGGTGGCAGTTGATGTTCCATCATATCTCCTTCATCGAATGAAAACGGCATGGGTCCTGCTTTCTTTCCATTCCAAGGACGCCGGGATGCCCGTTGCGTCCCGCTCAGGGCTGAACCTGGGTGACTCTGGCTTTCGCCCGGCCGGCGTGGAAAGAGACAGTGATGAGCACGTTTGGTTCCAGCGCCCGGCTGTCTCTGACGATGCGGCCCTCGGCGTCGCGGACGAGGCTGTAGCCGCGCGCCATGACCGCCCGTGGATCGAGATGGGATAGACCGGCATCGAGACGCGAGAGCAGCGCCATCTTCCGGTCGCGCCCGGCGATCCAGGCGCCGCGCATCCGGTCGCCGAGCCTTTCCAGCCGCGCCCGCCGCGCTTGCGTGTCGGGACGCGCCAGACGGAGACGCTGGCCGATCCGGGCCAGGCGGGTCTGTCCGAGCGCTCCGGTCCGGCGGAGCGCCGCCGCCAGCCGGCGCCGCAGGACTTCGAGGCCCTCGCGCTGCCGGTCGATGCGCTGCCCGGGATGGACCAGGCGGTGGGCCAGCCGATCCAGCCGCTGGCCGCAAGTCTCCAGATACCGCTCGAACCGGCGCGCCAGCGCTTCGCGCAGATCGGACAAGCGATCCCGCAAGACCGCGCGCTCCGGCGCCGCGAGTTCCGCGGCGGCCGTCGGCGTGGCGGCGCGCCGGTCGGAGGCGAAATCCGCGATGGTGAAATCGGTTTCGTGCCCGATGCCGGTGACGACCGGCACCCGGCAGGCGCGGACGGCTCTGGCCACCGCCTCGTCGTTGAATGCCCACAAGTCTTCCAGGCTGCCGCCGCCCCGGCACAGGATGAGCACGTCGCATTCGCGCCGGCGGCTGGCGGCATCGAGCGCGGCGACGATTTGCGCGGGAGCGTCCGAGCCTTGCACCAGCGCCGGGTAGAGCACGATTTCGAGATGCGGGGCGCGGCGTTTCAAGGTGCTCAACACGTCGCGCAAGGCCGCCGCCCGTGGCGAGGTCACGACGCCGAGCCGCCGGGGGAAGGCCGGCAAGGGACGCTTGTTCTCGTCGGCGAACAGCCCTTCGCGCTCCAGCTTTTCCTTGAGCCGCACGAACTGCTCGTAGAGATTGCCAAGCCCCGCCTCGCGGATGTTTTCCACGCTCAACTGAAAATCGCCACGCGCCTCATAGAGCGTGACCAGCACCCGCGCCTCGACGCGCTGCCCGTTCGTCAGGCGCCGTCCGAGCAACTGGACGCGGTTGCGGAACATCACGCAGCGCACCTGCGCCCCGTCGTCTTTCAGCGAAAAATAGGCGTGTCCCGAGGCCGCCATCGTCAGATTGGAAATCTCGCCGGCGACCCAGCAGAGCGGAAACGCGCTTTCCAGCCGCTCGCGCGCCAGACGGTTGAGCAGCGAAACGCTCAGGATGGGGGCGGGCGCCGCAAGGTTCGCGGGGGCGTGGGTCGATTCGGCCATGCGTCAATTCTACATTTTTGACAGACTGCGCACATCCTTGTCGCGTTTCGGGGAGAATTTGCTCTCAAAGCCTCTCGTGGCAAGGAGATGATTTTCCATCTCATTGATTTCAATAAGAATTTCAAGATGCCTCTTTTTTTTGCAAAGTCCCGGAAAACCTTTGGCGAAGAGGGCTTGCGTGAATTTTCCAAGCCTAATCCACAAAGTTATCCACAGATTATGTGGACAAAGGCCGGCGGGACTTGTCGTCTGACGCGGCTCGGGCTAAAGTTCGGCGTTTGGATCGTGATGAGGGGAATAGCGTGTTTTCGATCATTCTGGCGGCCGGTTGGCCGATCTGGCCCTTGCTGTTCGCATCGATTGTCGCCGTCGCGCTGATCATTGAACGACTGGCGGCCTTGCGCCGGGCCAGGGTGTTGCCCTCCGGGCTTTTGCAGCGCGTGCTTGCCGACTATCGGCAAAAGGGCGTGAATGAACCGGCGCTTGTCGCGCTGGAGGCGCATTCGCCCCTGGGGCGGGTGCTCGCGGCGGGTCTGCGCAACGTCGGCAGCTCAAGGGAAATCATGCGCGAGGCAATCGAGGAGACCGGCGGCGTGGTCGCTCACGAGCTGGAACGCTACCTGACGACGCTGGGAACGATCGCCTCCATCAGCCCGCTCCTGGGTCTGTTCGGCACCGTGGTCGGGATGATCGAGATTTTCGGCTCGCAGGCGCCGACGGGGAATAACCCGGTTCAGTTGGCGCACGGTATTTCGGTGGCCTTGTACAACACCGGATTCGGCCTCATGATCGCCATCCCGAGCATGATTTTCTGGCGGCATTTCCGGGCGCTGGTCAATACTTTCCTCATCGACATGCAGCAGCAGGCGGTGCGTCTGGCCGAGGTTCTGCACGGCGACCGCAAGGTGTGAGGAGGCGACCATGAACTTCCAGCGCGGCCACGGTTTCGATGAGCCGGAAATCAATCTGATCCCGTTCATCGACGTTTTGCTGGTGATCATCATTTTTCTGATGCTCACGACGACTTACGCCAAATTCTCCGGTCTGGAGATCAACCTGCCCACAGCCGAGGCGAGCGAGCAGACCGAGTCGCCCAACGAGGTGGAGGTCGCCGTCAGCGCGGCCGGGCAGGTGTCGATCGACAAGACGCCGCTGGCCGCGACCGACGTGCGCTCGATCAGCGAGGCCCTGCGACGCGCCGCCGGCGGCCGGACGGATCCGCTGATCGTCATCAGCGCCGACGCCAAGGCGACGCACCAGAGCATCATCGACATCATGCAGGCGGCCCAGATGTCCGGCTATCCGCGCATCTCCTTCGCCACGCAGTCGCCGGGTTCAGAAGACAGAGGTTAGAGAAGACAGAGGACAGGTCGGCTTGCGGCGCTTTGCGCCGCATGTTCATCTGTCTTCTCAAGTTCCTGTCCTCTGGACCCCTGTCTTCTGAACTTCATAGCCGCAGACGCGCAACAGCTCGATGGCTTCTTCGATCCTGCGCTGTTTGCGCTGCTGGAACTGGAGCCGGTTGATCTGCTGGCAGGGCGGCCCGGAAAGCTGATAGCCGTGGCTGCGCAACCAGTTGTCGATCAGCTCGATCCCCTTTCGCCCGATCCCCGGCGCGCGCTCGATGAGACGCACGTCGAGCGCCGCGACTTCCTTGGGAGAGATGTTGGATTTGTTCAGCAAGACCCGCAAAGCATTGCGTTGCCGCATCGGGAGAAGGGCGGTAACGAGCACTGCGGCGTCGGCGCAGGAGGGAACGCCATCGGTCATTTCAAAAGGGGCGCGCACCAGGAAAACGAGACGGACGAGGACTCCACGCCACGAAATGGCGAAGAGCGCGTCTGAACCACGATCAGATTATGCGTTTCGTCACCGGCGACCAACGAAAAAATCCTGATATCGATATCCGCGAAATGGCATATCGGCCCGATAGATATTCGTGGATATATGGAAATAAGAAACAAATCGTTCGCCCTCCCGGGTTTCTCCGATAAATTGCCGGCTCGTGGCGGATGGTCGCCGGACGCGGGCCGGTTTGCGTGATGGCGGCCTTGCGCGACATCAACCCAACGACGTTGAGGAAACATGCAATGAGCGACGATAACGAAGTCCGCCGCAATCTGAGCGAAGCCGCGGCGCGCCAGCTGGCCAACACCACCAAGACGCACGCCCAATGGAGTGGCATCACTCCGCGCTGGCTGGTGTCCTTCCTGCCCTGGACACCGGTCGAGGCCGGCATCTTCCGGCTGAACCGCGTCAGGGAACGGACGGTCGGGGATACCCCCGCCGATGTCGAGTGCAGCCCCGTCAGCAACAAGGACTTGCCGGAAACCTTCGTCGATTACGAGACCAAACCGCGCGAATACTCGCTGAACGCGGTGACCACCGTGCTCGACGTGCAGACCCGGGTATCCGATCTCTACAATTCACCGATCGACCAGATACAGGAACAGCTTCGCCTTCTGATCGAAAAAGTGAAGGAAAAGCAGGAGAACGAGCTGGTCAACAACGAGGATTACGGTCTGCTGAACAATACCGTCCGCTCGCAGCAAATCTCCACGCGCAAGGGCCGTCCGACCCCCGACGACCTCGACGAGCTGATCTGCAAGGTGTGGAAGGAGCCGGCTTTTTTCCTGGCCCACCCCAGGGCCATCGCCGCCTTCGGCCGGGAATGCACCCGCCGCGGCGTGCCGCCCCCCACGGTTTCCCTGTTCGGCGCCCAGTTCCTCACCTGGCGCGGGCTGCCGCTGGTGCCGAGCGACAAACTGCATCTCGACGGGAACGGCAAGACCAACATCCTGCTGCTGCGCACGGGCGAGAAGAAGCAAGGCGTCATCGGCCTGTTCCAGCCGGGCGTGCCGGGGGAAATCGCCCCGAGCCTGTCGGTCCGCTTCATGGGCATCAACCGCAAGGCCATCGCTTCCTACCTCATCTCGCTGTATTGCTCGGCTGCCGTGCTGACCGACGATGCCATCGCCGTGCTGCAAAACGTCGAAGTCGACCAATACTATGACTACGCCTGAGCTTTCCGCCGCGCCCGGCGCCATCCCGTCCGATCCGCCCGAGAGCGGCGGTCTGCTGGCGGCGTCCGGGATACGGGCGGCGCGCGCCGCCGGCGCGCTCGATCCGTCGCTGATCGCGCAACTGGCCAACCAGTTCTTTTCGGCCCTGCCGGGTAGCGCCATCGCCCCGGCGCCGAAGTCCTCGTCGTTCTCGCCGACACTGGCGGCGGCGCCCGTCGCGGCGTCTCCCGCGCCCGTGGCTTCGGCGGTGCCACACCCGTCCGGCGCCCCGGCGCCGATCACGCTCTCCCCCAACCCGGAGGCGCCGCGCAGGCTCCCGGCCACGGCGCCGGAAGGCGCGTCGCTTCCGCCGTCTCCCTCGCGTCTGGCCGCGCCGCCGGCGGACGGCCCGGTCTCGTCCAGCGGATTCTATTTCATCGATGAGGCGACGATCGGCGGCGCCGCGAAGACCGCCCGGAAAGCCTCCCCCTTCTGGTTCGATACCTTCGCGGTCACTCAGGAACTCGCCGAAAACCACCCGAACCGCGCGCCGGACATCGGCTTTGCCTCGGCGCGACCGTTCGACCCGCGCGCCGTCCGCGACGATTTTCCGATTCTGCGCGAACGGCCCGATGGTAAGCCGCTGATCTGGCTGGACAATGCGGCGACGACACAGAAGCCGCGATCGGTAATCGACCGCCTGACGCATTTCTACGAGCGCGAAAATTCAAATATCCATCGCGGCGCCCATGCCCTCGCCACCCGCGCGACGGACGCCTACGAGGAAGCGCGTGAAAAGACGCGCGCCTTTCTGAACGCCGAGAGCGCCGAGCAGATCGTCTTCGCGCGTGGGG
>JAITAJ010000385.1 GCA_031284185.1 Accumulibacter sp.
CTCCGCCACCGCTGCTCAGGAAAAAGAGCACGATGTGATCGGCCGCGAAAACGTCTTTCCCCGAGGCGATGGCGGCGTGAACGTCATCCAGAATCTTTCGCGGCAGAACCTCTTCGATCAGACGCCCGCCATACCCGGCGTAACGACCGATCCCCGCGAGGACGAGCAGACAATCGGCGCCGTTGTCCCTGGCGAATCGTTCCGAACCGCAGCAGAAGGCGTCCTCGCCAAGTTTCAGCAGCGACATCAGTTGCGTCAGCACGCCACAGACGAAGCGCTCCATCGACTGAACCTTGAAGATACTGGCCGAGGCACTGATGATCTGTTCCAGCCCGGAGCGGTTCTGTTCGATGATTTCCAGGTCGGCATACGCGCGCAGACCCGCGACCACCGAGGTGAACAGCTTCTGCGCGGTCAATTCGGTCTTGGTCTTGTAGTCGTTGATGTCGTATTCGAGAATCACCTGACGTTCCGGCGCCTGTCCGGGCTGGCCGGTGCGCAGGATGACGCGGGTCATGCGGTTGCCGAGGGTCTCCCGGATGTGGCACACCACGTCCAGTCCGGCGTTCTCGGTCTCCATGACCACGTCGAGGAATATCATCGCCGTGTCTGGATGTTCCGCCATGAGCGCCTTCGCTTCCGCGGCGCTGTAGGCGCTCAGGAACTCCAGGGCGCGCCCTTCGAATACGAAACCGGACAGCGCCAGACGGGTGATCGTGTGCACTCCCGGCTCGTCGTCGACGATCATCACTTTCCAGGGTTTCGGAATTTTCCCCTTGGTTTGCGCAAGCGGGTGAGTCGCCGACTCATCTTCGTCCGCGAAAAAAAGTGCGTCGTCGTCCGCCATGACCCTGTGGGGCTCCCCGAAAATATGCGAGACACCTAATCATACCATGTTCGTTCATCCCGAAACACGTTTTTACGGTAATCGAGATGAAAGAAGCGCGCAAATAAAATCAAGAATCGTCATTCCGATGCGAGTCGGAATCCACGGAAAATCAACGATCAGCGGATCCTTGACCACTCCATTCCCGTCCAACGCGCCGAGATCGCCATGAATACGGAATTGATTGCCCATTGGTTCGATCATGATACCGCCGCGCGGAAAATTCTGCTTCTGGCGACGCGGAACATTCGGATTTTCGACCCCGATCTTGAGAAATTACGCCTGGAAAGTCAAGAGAACGCTTCTGCCTTGCGCCATTTTCTGACGGCCGCGCCGTGTGGCGCGCGGCGAATCGTCCTGAGAAGCGCGGAACCGTTTCGCCGCGGCAGTCCACGCCTGTTCAAGCCGCTCGCCGTTTTCCGCGCGCGATGCGGGTCCGGGAATGCGCGCCTCGACTGGCGCCACGTTCCTGTCCGACGATTGCCACGCGCTGATTCGCCTCCACCAGAACCACGCCCGGCCACGGATCATCATTGACGACGCCGATGCCTGCCGCGGCTATCTGGCGCGGTTCGACGGAATTCTCGGAGAAGGCGGAACGCCCGTCAGCGCCACGACGCTCGGCCTCTGATTCTGACATGGCGGGCATCGATGGCGCTCGCGCGGAGGGCGCGATTCCATCAATCCGGCCCGACGATTTCCGTGCACCGTGGCGGGTGTCGGTATAATCCGCCCGTGAAAAACATTCCAATGCAACGGCGCGGCTCCCGGAGCCTGCCTTCCGTCTGGCGTAGCTGGCGGGAGAAGACGCGGGATTGGAGAGTCCTCGACAATCTGCCGACCATTCCGGTCATGGCCGAGAATTTCGAGACTCTGGAGGGACCGGAGGCGTATCGTCGTACCTTGCTTTCGCTGATCGCCGAAGCGCGCCAGCGCATCCTGCTCGCCACGCTGTACTTGCAGGACGACGATGGTGGCCGGGAAGTCCTCGAAGCGCTTCATGCCGCCAAGACGGCCCGTCCCGAACTGGAGGTCGCGGTCTTCGTCGACTGGCATCGCGCGCAGCGCGGTCTGATCGGCAAGGATCGGTCGATGGGAAACGTGGCGATGTACCGCGCGATGGGCGAACGCTTCGGGCCGGGTGTGGAAATCCACGGGGTCCCCGTGCAGCGCAGCGAGCTGATGGGCGTCATGCATCTCAAGGGTTTCATCATGGACAACACCGTCCTCTACAGCGGTGCCAGTCTCAACGATGTCTATCTGCGACGCCACGAACGCTACCGCCTCGACCGTTACCATCTGATTCGCAGCCGCGCGCTCGCCGACTGTCTGGCCGTGGCGCTCGTCCAGACGCTGCGCCAGAGTCCCGCCGTGCATCCGCTGCATACGCCGAGCGCGCCGAAAACGGCGAATATCCGGCGAGAGATCATCGCCTTTCGCCGCGAACTGGCCCGTACCCGATACCGTTTTGCCGGCGACCGCGTTCGTCAGGGTGAGATCGGCGTGACGCCGCTGTTCGGATTGGGCGTCCGCGATAACGAACTCAATCGGACGATCGTCGAACTGATCCATCGGGCGAAGACCCGGCTGGTGCTGTTTACGCCCTATTTCAACCTGCCGGGACCGGTGCGGCGCGCGCTCGACGCGCGCCTGAGAGACGGCTGCCAGGTCGTGATCGTGCTCGGCGACAAGATCGCCAATGACTTTTACCTTCCGCCCGAGGAGCCTTTCAGGGCCATCGGCGTGGTGCCTTATCTCTACGAATCCAATCTGCGCCGCTTTTGCGTGGCCTATCAGCCATTCATCGATGCCGGCCAGCTCGACGTGCGCGTCTGGCGGGACGGGGACAACAGCTTTCATCTCAAGGGTCTGCTGGTCGACGAGCACTATGCGCTGCTGACCGGCAGCAACATCAATCCGCGCGCCTGGCGGCTCGATCTGGAAAACGGGTTGCTGATCCACGACCCGAACAAGCTGCTGACCGCGTCGCACGGGGCGGAACTGGAGCGGATACTCGCGCACACGCAACGCCTTCCGGGGCACGCGGCCCTGGATTCCGTCGAAGACTATCCGGCGCCCGTGCAGCGCCTGCTCAAGCGGCTGGCGCGTGTGCGCGCCGACCGCCTGGCCAATCAGGTGCTCTGATCCCCCCCCCCCCTTTCGTCGTCCCGCCGCGCGCGGGAGACGCGCTGCCGGGCGCATGGCCAAGGATGCGCCATGAGGCGGGAAACAGGATCATCTCGAATTTCTGCCCTCTGGAATTGCTTGACTTTGGAATATCAATTCAAGATAATTTGTACGGACATGTTGTCCGTATAGGGAGAGGGAAATGTCAAATCTGTCTACAAACAACGACGCGCCGGGGTTTTCCTTTTACGACGCGATGGGCAAAATCCCCGGCGGGTTGATGATCGTTCCGCTGATACTGGGTTCGATCGTCGGCACTTTCGCCAAGCCTTTTCTTGCGATGGGATCGTTTACGACGGCGCTTTTCCAGGCAAGCGCGCTGCCGCTCATCGCGCTGCTCATCTTTGCCACCGGCATGCAGGTCACGATCCGGACGAGTGGTCCGGTACTGGCGACGGCCGGCGCGGTCCTGCTGGGGAAATCGATCATTCCGGCGACACTGGTCGTATTGCTCGGAACGGTGATCGGCGTGGATGGCATTTTCGGCGTTTCCGTCCTGGCCATGCTGGTCTCCATCGACAACTCGAACGGCGGACTCTGGCTGGCGTTTACAGGACGCTACGGCGACAAGCGCGACCGGGGCGCGTACATCGCCTCGGCGTTGAATGACGGTCCGTTTTTCTCGATGCTCTTTCTCGGCGTCTCCGGCCTTGCGCAGATTCCTCTCATAGCGCTCCTCGGGGCCGTCGTTCCTTTCCTGCTCGGTATGCTGATCGGTAACCTCGACAGAAAATGGACCGAAATCCTGCATCCGACGCCGCAGATCGTGATTCCGTTTTTCGCCTTTGCCCTGGGCACCGGCATCAATCTTGAAAACGTGGTCAAGGGCGGTCTCTCCGGCATCGTCGTCGGCGTGATCGCCGCGCCGGTCACAGGGTTCATCGTCTATCTGTGCTACAAGTTCATTCTGCGCCGTGGGCGCCGCTCGGGCCTGGGTTTCGCGGCGGGCACGACGGCGGGCAACGCTGTTGCGACCCCGGCCATCATCGCTCAGGCGGACCCGACCTTCGCTCCGCTGGTGGGCACGGCGACCGCCCAGGTGGCCGCGTCGGTCCTGGTCACGGCAATTCTCGCGCCCATGCTGGCCTCATGGATGCTCAAGCGCGAGGGGGGCCTGCTTTCCGAAGAAGAAATCGCCAGGCTCGACGAGATGGATCTGCGTTACGACGAACCTCAGCTCTGAAAGGCGTGGCGATGTCTCTCATTTCTGGTGATGAACAGCCTTTGCGCGTCGCCATCCTGGCCGATGATGCGACCGGCGCGGGTGATACCGTCGCGCAGTTCGCCGAGCGGGGCTGGCCGTCCTATCTGCAACGCACGGACGAGCTTCCGCCGCTTCCCTCCGTTTCGGCGCTGGCGCGTTCGCTCAATACCCGCGTCCTGCCCGGCCCCGAAGCCTTTTCGATCACGGAAGCCGCCACGCGAGGCATGTTGGAAGGCGGGGTAACCCGCCTGTATCTGAAGGTCGACTCGACCATGCGCGGCAGCGTAGCGAACCAGTTGAAGGGCGCGCTGCGCGCCTGGCGCGAAATTTACCCGGAATCCTTCGTCGTCCTGTGCCCCGCCTATCCGGCGATGGGAAGGACGATCAGCCGGGGCCGGCTGTTCGTCGACGGCGTGGCGTTGGAGGATTCTCCGGCGGGCACCGATCCGGTGACGCCCATGCGCACCTCGTCGTTCAGCGAACTCGTGCCCGGCTGCGGCATCGTTCCCGCAGGCGCGCCCGGCGAGCTTCCGCAAGCCATCCGGGCGGCGGCGCGCGAGCATGACGTCGTCGTCGTCGAAGCCGCGTCGGCGGAAGCGCTCGACACACTGTCCGGGATCATCGCGCAACTCGGCCCGAAAGCGCTCCCCGCCGGTTCCGCTGGACTCGCGCTGGCCTTGGCCAAGGCATGGCATCCGCATGGCGGTTCCGCGGCGGCGGCGCCCGTCATGAAGATCGGCGGGGCGGTATTGATTCTTCGCACTTCGGCCAACGCAGTCTCCCGGCGCCAAGTGGCCAGGGTGGCCGAATCGTTGCGAAGCGAGGACGTGGCGACGCTCTCGCTCACGCCTTCGGACCTGTCCAGCGAAAAAAGCGTGCGGGACGGGATCGGTCGGTCGCGGATGCTCCGGCCCGGCCTGCCGGTGCGGATTCTCGAAGTCCCTGACGAGCGTATCGAAGGCGAATCTCTCGTCGAGGCCAGCCGGCGCGTCGCGCGTGGCATGGCCTCGGCCGTTGCGGCCATCGTCGCGGATGCCCGGATCGAGGCGCTCGTGCTGCTCGGCGGCGACGGAGTCGACGCGACACTGGCGGCGCTCGGCGTCAGGAACCTGCGTGTCATCCGCAATATCGTCGAAGGCGTCCCCGTTTCCGAGACCCTCGAAACCCAGGGGCGAAAATTGATCGTGGTCACCAAGGCCGGGGGATTCGGCGATGAAAACACATTGCTCACCGTCCTTGATTGGCTCAGAGGATAATGAAGATTCGCCGGCGGGAGATTCCGCCTGATTCAAGCGCCCCGGTCGAAACCGCTTCGGCATGGATCGATCGGAGCGCCAATGCGGTTTTAGAGAAGATTGGCAAATTTCTCAAGCCTCTGTCCTCCGGATTCAGAAGACAGAAATTTGAGAGAACAGAAGACAGATCAGCTTGCGGCGTTTCACGCCGGGAGATGGACGGAAAACCGAGCGCACGGATTTTCTGTCCTCTGTCCTCTGTCCTCTGTCCTCTGTCCTCTGCCCCGGCCTTCGGCTACCCTCTCCCTCCCGAGGAGGGAGAGGAAAACCCTTGGCCGTTTCTCCTGGCAAATGCGATGGCCTTGGGAAAGCGGCGGATCGATATGAGTTGAACGAAATTAATTTGCTCCAAGGATAATTCATCATGCTACTCCCCATATTGGGTATCACTCTGGGCGATGCCGCCGGGATCGGTCCCGAGATCATCGCCAAAATGCTGCTGCGACATCATGAACTGCGGGAAATTTGCGTCCCGGTGGTCATCGGCGATGCGGACGCATTGCGCAAGGGCGCATCCATCGGCGGCTTCGATCCCGGCGCCGTGCGCGCGATCGAGACGCCTTCCGAGGCGTCGAACGAGCGAGGGCTCATTGAAGTCATCCAGACCGGCCCGTCCCTGGGTCACGTTTCCTCCGGCTCGATCCAGGCCGACGCCGGCGACGGCGCCTATCGCTTCGTGGTCGCCGCCTGCGATCTGGCCAAAGCCGGCAAGATCGACGGCATCGTGACGCCGCCCCTGAACAAGGCGGCGCTGCACCTGGCCGGACATTTCTATCCCGGCCACACGGAACTCCTGGCCGAACGCTTTGGCGTCAAGGACTACTCTCTGGTCCTCTCGGCGGGCGATCTGTATGTCTTCCACCTGACGACGCATGTGTCGATGCGGCAGGCCATCGAGCGGATCACGCCGGAACGCGCGGCCTCGGTCATCGATCTCGCGGCGGCCTTCTGCCGCGCGCTGGGCCGACCCGACGAGCCGATCGCGCTGGCGGGACTCAATCCCCATGCCGGCGAAAACCGCCTGTTCGGCGACGAGGAAGCGGATATTCTCGTTCCGGCGGTCGCGGCCGCGCGAAAACGCGGCATCGACGCGCATGGCCCCTTGCCCGGCGACGCCGTCATCCCGGCTGCCGTGCGCGGAAAGTGGAACATGGTCATCGTCTGCTATCACGATCAGGGTCACGCGCCGTTCAAGGCCGTTTATGGCGACGACGGCGTCAACATAACCGTCGGACTGCCGATCGTGCGCGTATCCGTGGATCACGGTACCGCCTTCGACATCGCCGGGCGGGGCATCGCGCGCGAGGCCAGCCTGGTGCTTGCCACGCAAAGGGCCGCGTCCCTGGCGCGCGGATGGGGCGTGGTGTGGGAAGCGGCCCGTTCGGCGTGATCGCCCTTTCCGTTCGGCATCCCGGCAAATCAAAACCTGGTTCGGCTCATATCGATCCGTCGCTTTCCCGCCATCGGAGCGCTGCACGGCAGAGGGGATGCGCCTTCATTTGCCAACTCTTTCCAGGACGAGCGGCGCCTTGCTTTCCCCGCCCCCGCGGGCGGGAGAAAGATCGGTCCTTTCGGCGCTTCGCGCCGGGTGAGGAACGAAAAACCGAGCGCTTGTTTCCTCTGTCCTCCGTCTTCTCCATTTTCTGTCTTCTGAAATGGGGAAATCCCCGTGTTGATCATTCCGCGCTTTCCGGGTTAAATTCCCCGCCTTCTTCATTCTCCAGCCGAAAGAAAACGGATGAGCCGTTCCGCCCGTATCCCGCGGCACGCCCAGATATCGAACGCGATACGCCACCAGATCGACGAGCGGGAACTCTTGCCGGGCGATCTCCTTCCGAGCGAAGCGGACCTCTGCGAGAGTTTCCGCGTCTCGCGGTCGGTCATCCGGCAAGCCCTGGACACGCTGGTACACGACGGCATCGTGAAAAAGGCCCAAGGGCGCGGAACCATGGTTTCGGTATCTCCCGAGTTGCGACGCGATCCGCTGCGGAGCGCCGGCCTGTCTACTCAGATGGTCAGATTAGGCTCGCGCGTTTCCACCAGGGTACTGAGTTACGAGATCGAAGATGTTCCCACCTCCATTCGCGGACTTGCCGGACCGCGGGCATTGCGTCTGGAACGCCTGCGCTTCGTCGATGACGAGCCGACGGCCTTCATCCGTACCTGGCTGCCATGCGATCTGTCCGCGCTGATCACGCCGGAGATTCTCGAAAACGCCTCGCTCCATGAACAGTTGTATCTGAAGGCGGGGTGTGTCGTATCCGCCGGGAACCGTCAGATCCGGGCCACCGCCGCGCGCGCGCCGATCGACGGTCTGCTCGGCATACCCGCCGGCTATCCCTTGCTTCTTCTGGAAGGCCAGAGCAAGGAGCAGAACGGGCGCGTCATCGAAGTATTTTCCACGTGGCACCGCAGCGACAAAATCGCCTTCGACATTTCGGAAAATAACCGGAGCACTCCCGCCGTGACGGAAAACAGCGGTAAGCCCGACGTATACGGCGTCCTGGAAAACGCGCGATCGCTCATGGAAAGCGCCCTCGTCGAAATCTCGAAACTCAAGACCCGGCTGGAGCGCTGAGGCTGGGGGGGGGGGGGGGGGGGGGGGGGGGGGGGGGGGGGGGGGGGGGGGGGTGGGGGGGGGGGGCGCGGGGGCGGGG
>JAITAJ010000006.1 GCA_031284185.1 Accumulibacter sp.
GAAATCATGGAAGACACGGGCCTTTCCCCCTCCGAAATCCTTCAGCTTCAGGACGAAGGGCAAACACGGCACTGAGCCGGGGACGAAACGGGATTCGAGATGCTGGCGCGCCCGGACACCGTTCTATCCTCTCAAATCTCCATCCTCTGAAACTCTGTCTTCCGCCTTATCCACTCCAGCGCTTCTTCGACCTGATCGATCAGGATGAGGCACAGGTCGCCTGCCCGCAGCCCGGCCAGCGCCGTGTCGATGGCCAGGAATTCGCCGCGAATCTCGGCGATCTCTTTGGCGCGGCGGGCGTTCTTCAGGCCCTCCCGCAGCAGCGCGAGAACCTCGCCGTCGGCGCGTCCGCGCTGGCATTGATCCTGGTAGAGCAGCACCGTGTCGAAGGCGTCGCCGAGGATTTCGGTTTGGCGGCGGATGTCTTCGTCACGCCGGTCGCCCGCGCCGCTGATCACTACCGAGCGGCGCCCGCCCGATTTTTCCGGCATGTTTTCGATGGCCCCGACCAGCGCGGCGATGGCATCCGGGTTGTGTCCGTAGTCGGCGATCAGCGTGGCGCCACGGTAGTCGAACAGGTTGAAACGGCCAGGCGCCGAAGCAGCGTCGTTGATGAAGGATCCCAGGCCGGACCGGATGAGCGCCCAGTCGATCCCCAGCGCCCAGGCCGCCCCGATCGCGGCCATGACGTTTTCGGTCTGGAAGGCGATGGCGCCACCGGCGGTGACCGGGACGTCGCAAAGCGCGACGCGCTGTTCGACGCCGCCTTCCAGGGCGACGATCTCCCCGCCATCCAGGAAAATGATGCGCCGGCCCCGGGCGCGATGCATGGCCATCACCGGGTGGTTGCGGTCGCGGGCGAAGAAGATGACCTTGCCGGGACAGGCATCGGCCATGGGCGCGACCATCGGGTCGGCGGCATTGAGAACGGCGTGGCCGGTTTCCGGCTTGACGCTCTGCACGATGACACGCTTGACCACCGAGAGATCCTCGACCGTGCTCATGAAGGAATGGTCGAGGTGGTCGCCCTGACCAATGTTTGTGACCACTGCCACGTCGCAGCGGTCGAAGCCGAGTCCCTCGCGCAGGATGCCGCCGCGCGCGGTTTCCAGCACCGCCGCGTCGACGTCGGGATGCAGCAGCACGTTGCGCGCGCTCCTCGGGCCGCTACAGTCGCCCGTGTCGATGCGCCGGCCCCGGACGTAAACGCCGTCGGTGCAGGTCATCCCGACACGGTAGCCCCGGCGGCCGAGGATGCCGGCGATCAGGCGAACGGTCGTGGTTTTGCCGTTGGTGCCGGTGACGGCGACCAGGTGAATGCGCGCGTCGTCGCCGTCGGCGAACATGTTGGCGACGATCGCCTCGCCAACGGCGCGGCCCCTGCCGAAGGACGGTTGCAGGTGCATACGCAGGCCGGGGGTGGCGTTGATCTCGACGATGCCGCCCCCCTGTTCCTCGAGCGGACGCAGCACGTTCTTGCACACGATGTCGATCCCGGCGATGTCGAGACCGAGCATCTGCGCGGCGGTGACGGCGCGCGCCGCGAAATCGGGATGAACATCGTCGGTGACGTCGGCAGCCGAGCCGCCGGTGGATAGATTGGCGTTGTTGCGCAGAATCACGCGCCGGCCCCTGGCCGGAACCGATTCCGCGTCGAGTCCGTCTTCCGCCAGGCGGGCAATGGCGATGTCGTCGAAACGGATCCGGGTCAGCGAAGTGGCATGGCCGGCGCCACGGCGCGGATCGGCGTTGATCTGGTCGACGAGCTGGGAGACGGTATGCGCGCCGTCGCCGATGACCATCGGCGGTTCGCGCCGCGCGGCGGCGACGAGCTTGTTGCCGACGACGAGGAAACGGTGATCCTGCCCGCTGATGTAACGTTCGAGCAGCACCTTGCCACTGATCCTGCTGGCCGCCGCATAGGCGGCCGACACCTGTTCGCGCGTCTTCAGATTGACCGCGACGCCTTTACCCTGGTTGCCATCCCGCGGCTTGACCACGACGGCGACGCCGTTCTCGATGCCGATCTCCCGCGCCGCCGCCCAGGCATCCTCGGCGTCCTCGACCGGGCGTCCCGCCGGCACGGGCACGCCGGCGGACTGCAACAGGCGCTTGGTCAGCTCCTTGTCCTGGGCGATCGATTCGGCGACGGCGCTGGTCGCATCGATTTCGGCGGCCTGGATGCGCCGCTGGCGGCTGCCCCAGCCAAACTGCACGAGGCTGCCCTGGGTCAGACGGTGGTAGGGAATGCCGCGGGCGACGGCGGCATAGACGATCGCGCCGGTGCTTGGTCCGAGGCGCACGTCTTCGTCGAGTTCGCGCAGCCGGCGCAAGGCTTCCGCGAGGTCGAACGGCGTGTCATCCGCGGCTGCGCGGCACAAGGCGCGCGCCAGATCCAGCGCCAGCCGCCCGACATCTTCCTCGCTGTATTCGACGACGACCAGATAAGTTCCCGCTTCGATGGACTGCGTGGTGCGGCTGAAAGTCACCGGGCAGCCGGCCTGCGCTTGCAGCCCCAGCGTGGCGAATTCGAGGATGTGCGCCATCGATTGAACGTCGCCGTTGGGTAACGGCTGCAACAGGGCGATTTCAGGAAAGCGCTCGCGCAGCCGCGTTTCGAATCCGGGGATGCAGTTGATGTCGCGCTCGGCTTCGAGGCAGGAAACGATGCTTTCGATGGCGGTATGCCTGCTCCACAGGTTGGGGCCGCGCAATGCCCGGATGCGTGATACGTCCATGATCCTCGTTCCCTTGCTTTCATTGCTGCCCGATGAAAAATGTCTCGATGCCGGCGCGCATGACGTCCGGGGTGATGCCCAGCCCCCAGGCGGCGCCGATGGCGGCCAGCGCATTCTCGGTCTGCGCGGCGTTGCCGCCGCCCTCGATGAGCGGGACGTCCCCGAGTCCGGCCAGCGGAACTTCGTCCGCGCCGCTGGCCAGCACGATCCGGTCATGACGCGCGACGACGGCGCGCCCGCCCCGTTCGAGATGCCTGGTGACGACCGGCAGCGATGGATCGCGGGCAAAATAAATGATCTCGCCGTCGCAAAGGCCGGCCATCTCCACCAGCGCCGGTTCCCTGGCGTTGAGGATGGCGGCGCCGTCCTCGAGCACCAGGTCGACCTGCGTGCGCAACACGGCGAAGACGTGTTCGGGCGTATCGATGTAATGGCGGCCCATGTGCCTGGCGGCGTCGAAATTGGTGATCACGCCGATCTGGCAGCGGTCGTAGGCCAAGCCCTCGCCGGCGATGGCGTCGCTGCCGTTTTCGAGAACCACGGCCTCGGCGGCGCGGTTCGTCAGGAGGCGCCTGGCATGTTCCCAGCGCGCGCAGTCGCCCTTTTCCAACGGGCGGCGGTCGAAGAACAATCCGTCGCCGCAGGCAAGGCCGGTGCGTTTGCCGGAGAGCGTCAGGAGATGGGCGATGATCCGGGCCACCACCGTCGTGCCGTCGCTGCCGGTGATGCCGACGATCGGGATGCGGCCGCGGGTGCCGTCGGGAAACAGGTGGTCGACGATGGCCCGTCCGACCGGTCGCGGTTTGCCGACCTTGGGCTTGAGATGCATGAGCAGTCCGGGACCGGCGTTGACTTCGACGATGGCGCCGCTCTGCGCGGCGAGTGGCCGGGAGATGTCCTCGCAGACGAGATCGATGCCGGCGATGTCCAGTCCGACGATGCGCGCGGCCAGCGCGGCGATTTCCGCCGTTTCCGGGTGGACATCATCGGTCACGTCGAATTCATGGTTGGCGTTGCGCTGGATCAGCACGTCGCGCCCGTTTTCGGGGATCGAATCGGGATCGAGTTTCTGGCGCGACAGCTCGATGCGCGCCGCCGAGTCCATGTGGATTCTGGAGAGCGGCTGACTCTCGCTCGGGCCGCGGCGCGGGTCGCTGTTGATCTGTCGTTCGACCAGCTCGCGCACGCTGTGCGCGCCGTCGCCGATGATCCTGACCACGTCGCCGCGGTTGGCGGCGACCAGCTTGCCGCCGATGACCAGCAGGCGATGCTCGGAACCCGGTATGAAGCGCTCGACCAGAACGCCGCTGCCTTCGCCGGCTGCCACGCCGTAGGCCATTTCGATGTCCTCGCGGGTGAAAACGTCGATGAACACGCCGCGCCCGTGGTTGCCGTCCACCGGCTTGACGCATACCGGCAGGCCGATTTCCCGCGCCGCGTCCCAGGCATCTTCGGCGCTGTCGACTTCGCGGCCCTCCGGCACCGGCACGCCGCCGCCTTTCAGCAAGCGCTTGCTCAGATTCTTGTCGCGCGAGATTCCCTCGGCGATGGCGCTGGTGCGGTCGGTCTCGGCCGTCCAGATGCGGCGCATCGCCACGCCGTAGCCGAGCTGCACCAGATTACCGGTTTCCGACAGGCGGATCGCCGGAATACCGCGGTCGACGGCGGCATCGACGATGCTCGCCGTCGACGGGCCGAGGCAACGCGAATCGGCGAGATCGGCGAGTTTCCCGACGGCGGCATCGACGTCGAAGGGGCGGTCTTCCATCGCCGCCATGATCAGTTCGCGCGCTTCGTACAGGGCGGCGCGAGTGACCTGTTCCTGCCAGGCGCGCACGACGACCTTATACACGCCGCGTTCGGAGGTCTCGCGCGCCTTGCCGAAACCGCCGGGCAGTCCGGCGAGATTCTGCAACTCCAGGGTGACGTGTTCGAGGATGTGCGCCGGCCAGGTGCCTTCCTTCACCCGGCGCAGGAAGCCGCCGCGCTCGCCGTAGCTGCAACGGTGCTCGATGAGCGAAGGCAACAGGGTCTTCAGGCGCTCGTAATAGCCGGGAATCGTGTTCGACGGGCAGTCCTCCAGTTCGCCGATGTCGACGATGGCTTGCAGGACCGGACGGTAAGTCCACATGTTGGGTCCGCGCAAATGGCGGATTTCGCGGAATTTGATGTCTTTGCTGCTCATGTCTTTGGTGCCGCTGCTGCTTGCGTGGGGCGCTCCGGTGGTTGTGGGGAGGATGCTTACGGATGGGATAACGCAGAACACGTCGTTTTAGAGGACAGGGTTTCAGAGGACAGCGGTTAGAGAGGACAGAAGACAGATGAGCTTGCGGCGCTGTCGCGCCGGGGAAGATGGAAAAACCGGGCACGGTTCAGAGGACAGCGGTTTGAGAGGACAGGGTTCAGAGGACAGCGGTTAGAGAAGACAGAAGACAGTTTCAGAGGACAGGAGATAGGGGACAGAAGACAGATGAGTTTGCGGCGCTGTCGCGCCGGGGGGGATGGAAAAACCGGGCGCTCGGGTTC
>JAITAJ010000021.1 GCA_031284185.1 Accumulibacter sp.
TGACCCGGCGCGAAGCGCCCAAGCCGATCTGTCTTCTGTCTTCTCAAATCGCTGTCCTCTGAACCCGATTTTCCCTCCCTGACCCGGCGCGAAGCGCCCAGGCCGATCTGTCTTCTGTCTTCTCAAATCGCTGTCCTCTGAACCCGGTTTTTCCTTCCTCACTCGGCGCGAAGCGCCGCAAGCTGATCTGTCTTCTGTCTTCTCAAATCGCTGTCCTCTGAACCTAGCCGAATGTACGGCCCGGTCGCCGCGTCGAACCCCGCGTTCTTCAGCGCGGCCAGCTCGCGTTCGTTGGTCACCCCTTCGGCAATGGCGATGATGCCGATGTTCCTGGCGATCGCCGCCAACCCTTTCAGGAAAGTCTGATTGCCGATGTGCGTGTCAAGATCGCGCACGAAGATCGAATCGATCTTGAGATAATCGATGCCTATGTCGTACAGACGGCCGATTTCGCTGAAGTGGTGGCCGAAATGCTCGATTCCGATACGGCAGCCGGCCGGTTTCAGGTCGCGGCACAGCTCACGGAAGGCGTCGAAATGCACCCGCACGCCGGGTTCTGGAATTTCCAGCCACAGACGCGAGGCGGCTCGGTGCGACGTGAGCAATGAGCGCAATTCCTCACGGAACGCGGGATCCTGGATCGAATGGGCCGAGAGGTTGATGGCAATGCCCACCCGATCGGGCCGCGCGTTCAGCGCGTCCAGCCCCAGCCTGACAGCGGCCAGATCGAGCCGCCCCGTGAGTTGCAGGCGTTCGGCCAGCGGCATGAAACGGCCCGCCGGCAACCATTCGCCATCGGTGTTGAACCGGAGGCGCAACGGGCATTCGTCATGCAGCCGCTCGCCATCGAGCCGCTCGACCGGGAAGAAGACCAGTCGGATCCAGCCACGATCGAGCGCGCGCCGGATGTGCTCCGACCAATCCCGCGCCGTGGATGGCGTGCCGTCGACGTGCCGGATGTCGATCAGGCGCAAGGCATCGCGCCCTTCGCTTTCGCAGGTGGCAAGCGCCGCGTCGACCTGTGCCAGAATGAGCGCCGGCGCGATTCCGTACAGGAAATTGCCTCCGGCGATCCAGATTGCGACGTGTTCCGACGACGATCCGCGAAATGCCGACGCTTCCCGGGTCAGCCGGCGCAACAGCGCCTCTCCGATCGTCTGAGGCGATACGTTCGCGGGGATCAGCAAGGCGAAGTCGGCGCCGTTGAGCCGGGCGCCCAGCGCCTGCGAATGCTGGCCGGAGAATTCGCACAGGATGCCGCCGAAGCGTTGCAAAAGATCGTCGGTCGCCTCGCGGCCAAGCGAGCGGTTGATCTCCGCCAGACGGGCGATGCGAATGATGAACAACGTGCCGCCCGCCGAATCTTCGTCCTGCGCGGCTTCGTGCAGGTGCGCCAGGAAATGGGCGCGGTTGGCCAGCCCCGTCAGCGCGTCGAAGTTCGCCTCCCGGCGCACCGCATCGAGCCGCGCGGCCTCTTCCTCGAACATCGCCTTGAGGCGGATGACCGTTCCGTTCATCGCCGCGGCGAGTTGGCGGAGTTCGGGAACGTCCGGTTCGCCGATCGTCGTGAAACGGCGCTCGGAAATGGCGCCGGCCTGCCGGACCACGGCGGCCAGCGGGGCTTTCAGACGGAGCAGGATCAAGGAACCCAGGCAGCCGCCGATGAGACAGGCGACGGCCAGCGCGCCGGATATTTGCAGCGCTCCCTGCCACAGGGCCGCATAGGCGAAGCGGCTGTGGCTGATCAGCGTGAGCGTGCCGAACTGCTTCCAGCCGCTGCTGATCTGGGCGTATCCGGGCGCGGCATGAAGCGGCAGACACTTGACGAACCAGGCCGGGACGCCGATCTCTCCGATTTCCGCGCGCCGTTCCACGAGCGTCTGGCCCGATGGATCGTCGACGCGGATCAGGTCGTAGTGGCCGCTGTCGAACAGCGCGCTGACCGCGATCTCGACGGAAACGGCGTCGACGCCCTGCTGGTTGAATGCCAGCGCGAGCACCGTCGCGTTGTCGGTATTCTTTTGCGACAACTGCGCTTCCAGATAGCTTCGCGCGCTGAACAGCGAGGCAAGGAGGCTGCCGCCCAGGGCGAGCAGCATACTGGTGATCACGGCAAGCCAAAACTGGCGGTACATGGACATGTTCATCTTCCTGTGGATTGTGTCATTCGTAGCCATCGGCGAGGATGCGTCGCCATGCCTCTTCCCAGCGCGACAGGCGACCGATGCCGGCGGCGGCTTTCGTCGAACCCTTGCCTGAAACGCCGACGAATATCCCGTCACTGTTGAAACTGAAGACCGGTTGCAGATCGGGGCGTCGTGACGCCGGCAGGATCGTCCCATTGAGATTATCCAGCACGAGCGGCTCGGCTCCGGGTGTCGCGTAATAGGCAAGCACCATGTGCGCCACCCAGACCGGCCCCGCCATCCCGTTCAGGCGAGCCTTGGCGTATACCAGGCGCAGCTTGGCGCTGGCCACGCCCGCCATGCGCAGCGAGATATATTTGATGATTGCGAAATCCTCGCAGTCGCCGCGCCCTTTTCCGATCATTTCCAGCGGCGTGGCCCAGTAGTCGCTTTGATCCCAAACGGAGATGTCCTCTTCAAAGGCGAGGCTGCCGTTGATGAAGTCATTGACGCGCATGAGCCTGGCCTCTTCCTTGATCCCCTTGGATGAGGCGATCATGAACAGCCATTCATCCAGCAGCGGTATCCGGGACTGATCGAAGCGGACGGCCAGGCGCTCCCGCAACGTCTCGGGGTCGTGCCGGGCCTGGATGGGAAGCGCGGTCAACGCCAGATACGCCGCGAGCATCGCCAGCAGGCCGCGCCACAGCGTCAGGTTCCTGCCGGAGCTCGATCGGTCGGCCGACGACGATATCCAGGTCATGTTCCGCCGAAACGTGAACTCGCGCGCCCCCCGCGCTCCAGAGGCCGAAGGACTCCCGGGACGTCAGGATCATGTGCGAGAATGTTGAATAAATCCTTATTTTTCAATTAGTTACTGCTTTTATGTAAAGCATGTCATCCATATTCCCGTCAATCACCACGTATTTAAAGGTTTTTCTAAAAAGCCACGCACGGCGCTGTGTGTGAAATTTTTCAAAAAAACCTTTACTTTCCCGGTAATTATTGCTAGTCTCTAAAGTAAATTATCGATAGTCTCTCTAACTACCGATAATCTAAAGGTTTTCCCTGATAAATTGTGGGTTCGACTCGATCTTCCGATTCCGGTTCCGAATTTCAAATCGGGCTTCCGGCATTTGCCCGGATACGGCAGATCGCCCGAGTATATTGCGTGAGGAATGGACATGCAAAAATTAACGACTATCGTGAGCATATTCTCGATATTGGCGGCGCTGTTCTCCGAAACGGTCATGGCGCAGAGTGATGTTCAGCCGACGTCGTCACCTTCGGCATTGAAGGAGGCGGTGCAAGCCGCCGTGCTCAAAAACCCGGAAGTTCAGGCCCGCTGGCATGCGTTCAACGAGGCCACCGAGGAAATCGGCGTCGCTCGGGGCGGTTTTTTCCCCAAGATCGACCTCTCGGCGGGCACCGGACGGATAAAGACGGAACAAAAACGTATCAACATCGACAATTCCTATCATGGTAACGAGAGCACGGTATCGCTCCGGCAGATGCTCTTCGACGGCTTTGCGACTTCCAAGGAGGTCAAGCGTCTCGGAAAGGCCAAGCTGGTGCGTTATTTCGAGCTGTTGGACGCATCCGAAAACGTGGCGCTCGAAGCCGCGCGCGCCTACCTCGACGTCATCCGCTACCGCGAACAGGTCAAGCTGGCCGAGGACAACTATGTCCAGCACTATGCCGCGCATGAACAACTCAAGCGTCGCGCGTCGTCGGGCGTCGGCAAGAGGGTCGACGTCAACCAGGCGGCCAGCCGTCTGGCTCTGGCCGACGTCAATGTGACCACGGCCTATGCCAATCTGCACGACGTCACCGCCCGTTACCTGCGCATCGTCGGCGCGAATCCGCCCAAGGAAATGGATATGCCGGAACGCCTGGCACCTTCCTTCCCCGAGGAGGAAGAGGCGGCGCTGGCGGTCGCGTTACGGCAAAACCCGGCGCTGCGCGCGAGCATCGAGAACATCGAAGCGGCGCAATACGACATCGACGTGCGCCGCGCGGCGTTCTGGCCCCGCCTGGACCTGATCGCTCGCCGGGACCACTACAGCAACTACGAGGACAATGGCAGCCGTGACGAATCCCAGGTACAGCTTCGGCTCAATTACAACCTATTCAATGGCGGTTCGGACCTGGCGCGCAAGCGGCAGTATCGCGAGCGCAAGAATCTCGCCCTCGATCTGCGCGAAAAAGCCTGCCGCGACACGCGCCAGACGCTGGCCATCGCCTTCAACGACACCTTGCGCCTGAACGATCAGCTGAGTTATCTGGCGACGCAAGTGGAACTGGTGGCAAAAACCCGGATTGCCTATCGTGACCAATTCAACATCGGTCAGCGCACTCTGCTCGATCTGCTGAACACCCAGAACGAATATTTCGACGCGCGGCGTGCCCAGGTCAATGCCGACGTCGATCTGTCGCTGGCCTATCTGCGCAGTTATGCCGGCATGGGGCGGCTGCTGGAGGTGCTTGATCTGAAGCATGTCGAGATCGAAAACGCGCCGGAAGATGGCGATTTCGCCCCGGTCGACGTGGAGCAGCTATGTCTGCCGACGGCGCCTGCCGATACCCGGCTGAACCGCGAGGCGCTCATGCGCGAAGCCAAGGACATGTCCGAGAACACAGGCTTCATCGGAACCCGGGCGCAACCCGCCGCCGTACCGCCTCAACCCTGAATTCCAGAAGACAGAGGGGTTTGAGAGGACAGTTCCAGAAGACAGAGAGGTTTGAGAGGACAGAAGACAGATGAGTTTGCGGCGCTTCGCGCCGTCCGGAGGACAGAAAACCGAGCGCTCGGGTTCAGGAGACAGATATTTCAGAAGACAGAAAAACTGAGCACTTGGTTTTTCGTCCTTTATCCGGCGTGAAGCGCCGCAAGCTGATCTGTCCTCTGTCTTCTCAAACTACTGTCCTCTGAACAATGTCACGCCATTATGACACGGTTCTTTCCGCTCGTCTTCGCCACGTAAGTCGCTTCATCCGCGCGCTTGAAGGAACTGGCCTGCGTGTCGTCCGGACGGACTTCGGTCACTCCGGCGCTGAAAGTGATCAACAGTTTTTCGTTGTTGGTCAGAAAATAGCGTTTGGTGAGTTCGCGCTGCACGCGGGCGAGCGCCTTGCCGGCATCTTCGATCGAGGTCTCCGGCAACAGAATGATGAATTCTTCGCCACCGAAACGCGCCAGCGTGTCCTGTGGACGCAGCGTCTCCCGAATGACCGAGACGAGATGGATCAAAGCGGCATCCCCCGCGTCGTGACCGAGCGAATCATTCAGTTTCTTGAAGTTGTCGATGTCGAGCATGGCGATGCACAGGGGAAGCTCCCGACGATGGGCGCGGGTGACTTCGTGTTCGTAGATCTCGTCGAGTCCGCGACGGTTGAACACGCCGGTCAACTGGTCGTGGCGTACCAACTGGCTGGCCTTGTCAAGCTCGTTTTGCAGTTCGTCGATGCGTTGTTCGGCGAGCGCGATGCGTTGCTTCGTCGCGCGCAGATCGTCGCGCGAGCGCTGGGCATTGATCTGGATGATGCGCATCTCACGGGTGACTTCTTCGAGCACGTCTTCCAGCTGCGTGATGTCGTCGGCCTGGCTGACCCTTTCGGCGCAATGCTCGATCTTGTCGTGATAGTCCGACGTCGAGTCGGCGAATTCGGCGAGATGGTCCACGAAGCCGGTAAGCAACTGTTTCAGCGCCTCCTGGGTCTCCACCAGACTGCGTTTAAGCTGGCTCTGCTTGAAAATGACATCCTTCATGCGCTGCTCGGCGTCATTGATCGTGCGCGGATTCATTGGACGGGCAATGATCTCGCGCACGATTTCGATCTGCCCGTTCAGCCAGTGATCGTCAATCACCAGTTCGCTGATGTTTTCGATCATCAGTTGAAGCAGCTTGAGCAATCCGGCGCGTAACTCGGCGCGATCCTCGGCGACGAATTCGAGTGAAAAGGCGAAGCGCCTGATATCCGCGAGCAGGGCATGAACGACCTTCAGCGTCGATGCGTCGCGCACTGCTGCCGCCAGTGCCCTGGACTTCGCGGCGGATTCGGGCGCGTCGTCGAGCAGCGAGGTGAGCACGTTTTCCAGCGTGAAAACCAGAATCTCCCGCAGTTCATACAGGATTTCACTGGCGCGGCCCGACTGCGGGCCGGACGCGGCGAGCGGTGAAGCGGGGGTGGAGGCGGAGGCCGATTCCGGCGCCGTCGCCACTTCGATTTCATCGTCGGCCACCTCGTTCATCGACCAGGAACGGATCAGGTGTTGCAGGCGGCCGAACAGAATTTCACTATTCCGGCCACTTACCGACAACACCCGATCGAGCGATTCGCGCTTTCGCGCCTGCGTGAGTCCGCTCTGCCGGGTTTCCCACTGCTGCAAAAAGTCGGCGATCAATTCTCCCCAGACGAACTCGGACTCGCCGCTGTGTTCGCGGATGAATTCGGACAACAGTTTACGGTAGCTTTCCCATTCCTGGTTCCTGAGCGCCTGGTCGAGCTGGCGCGAAAGCCTTTGTTGGGCCGGGGTTTCCTTGGGCAGCAGGAGGAACAGCGATTTGAGTTCGCGCGCGACCTCCGCCGGGCTTTCCGCGATGCCGGCAATCTCGTTGTAAATCGTGCGGTAATTGTCCGGCGACGGTGCCATGCGCCGGACTGTCAGTTGTTTCAGTGTCTCCCGCGCGATTTCCGCGGGATTGGAAAATGTCGCCATGATTGTGCGTGATTCAGAGAAGCCGCGCGTATGTCAATGATCGGCAGGAATCCGGTCCATGACGCCGATCCCGTTCAGCTATAATGCGCTCTTCGACCCGAGGTTTCGCCCCCGTAGCATGAAGGTCGTGCAGTTGATTTGTAATCATCAGGTGTTGGTTCAATTCCGACCGGGGGCACAGGGACGGCCATCTTGCCGCGCCGTCCGCGGCTCGCTTTCGCGTCAAACGATTCTGGTGTGCCGATCAAGTGGCATCATTTTGCCACAGCGGGGCCGCCGCTTCGGACACATCATAATGGATTCCGGCAAACATCGGAAACGAGACGATGTTCGGACCGCCGCTCCCGGACGGTGGTTCATGCGCGTTCGCCGGGACGGAACATTTCCTTTCGCGCGTTTTTTTCATGCGTCCGACCTTACAATGGAGGCCTCGATATCGTATCGACGGCTGAATCGGGTGGAGGCTCCCATGAAATCTCTTTTGTCGTTTGCCACGGCCTCATTCCTTGCCTTCACGCTGTCGGCCGGAGCCGCGCCCGCGCCCTGGTACAAGTGGCGAAGCGCCACCGGAGACACGGTCTGCGCGCAGACTTCGCCGGGGCCGGGATGGTTCCGGCTGGAGGCGAGTTACGTTGACGCGCGCTGTCAGCGCCGGAATAACCGGACGGTCGACAACGCAAGAACGAAAAACAGGAACTGAGGAACGAATGCCGGATATCCGCTCATGGCCCTGAACGAACCGAAACGGGAGATTCTCGCCGAATGCTTGCTGCTGCTGGTCGCCGTGACGTGGGGCATGAACCCGCCGGTCATCAAGCTGGGATTGCAGCATATTCCGCCCCTGCCCTACAACATGGCGCGAATGCTCGTCGGCAGCGCCTTCGCGGTGCTCGCGCTCTGCTTGTCGGGCACCTACCGCCGACCGACGCGCGAAGATGTCTGGCTGCTCATGCGCGCCAGCATTTTCGGCTTTCTGGTCTTCCAGCTTCTTTTTGCCGAAGGCATCGACCGGACCACTTCGGGCAACGCGGCCTTCATGAGCTGCCTGCTCCCCGTATACGTGGTGCTGCTCAACCGCTTCTACGGTTTCGACACGATCAACCGCGCCGTGGTGATCGGCATCGCCTGCTCGATCGCGGGTGTGATTCTGATCGTGCTCGGCGCGGGCCGTGAACTGAGTCTGGCCGGCGGGCACCTGATCGGCGCGCTGCTGCTTCTTGGAGCGCAGGCCGGTTATGCCTATTACACGGTGTTTTCCCGAAAACTGCTCGATCGTTACTCCACCTATCAGGTGACGGCCTCGCTGATGCTCATCACGACCGTTCTGCTGGGGGTGGCGTCCCTGCCGGCCATGCGTGAGGTGGCCTGGTCGTCATTGCCCGCGTCGGCGTGGGGAAGCGTCGCGTTTTCGGGCGTGCTCGGATTGTGCCTGGCCAATTTCCTGTGGATCTGGGGATCGGGCGTGATCGGGACCGCGCGCGCGTCGCTGTTCAACAACCTGACCCCGGTATTTGCCGTCATCACCGCGTACTTCCTGCTCGGGGAAACCTTCGGCGCGCTCCAGATCGCCGGCGCGGTATGCGTGTTCGGCGGCGTTTATATCACACGCCATCGCGGTCGTCTTCCGGGCCGGCGGGCGGACCCCTCCTGACCCGTGGGCGCGCGCCTCCGGCCTTCGTCGGGACAGGGGACGAAAAACGGGCGGGCCTTGGGTATAATCGCGTTCTGGCAATCAGTTTCGGATTCTTTCGTCTCGGTAAAAGCCCGATAGTCGCCTATCGGGTTTTTGTTTTTCCGGTTCAGCCTCGGAGTTTTTTCATGACAGCCCAAATTCTCGACGGCAAGGCCCTGGGGCAGAAACTTCGCGCGGATTTCAGGCAACGCGCGGAAAGACTCGCCTCGCAAGACGCGCGGCCAGGGCTGGCGGTGATCCTGGTCGGTGACGATCCGGCGTCCCAGGTCTATGTGCGCAACAAGGTCGATGCCTGCGCGCAGACGGGTTTTTACTCGGAACGGCACGTCTATTCCGCCAACGTCGAAGCGCAAACGGTGTTCGCCAGGATTGCCGAACTCAATGCCGATCCGAAAATCCACGGCATTCTCGTCCAGTTGCCCTTGCCCCGGCACTTCGACGCCGACGCGGTTCTCGAAGCGATCGCCCCGGACAAGGACGTCGACGGCTTTCGCGCCGAGAACCTGGGCGCCCTGACGCGGGGCCGCCCGTGTTTCATCCCCTGTACGCCCCACGGCGTGATGAAGTTTTTCGAGGAGGCCGGCATTCCGATCAAGGGTCGGGAAGCCGTCGTCGTGGGCCGATCGAACATCGTCGGCAAGCCCATGGCGCTGCTGCTGATGCACGCTGGAGCCACCGTCACCGTATGCCACTCGCAGACCCGCGACCTGAAGGCGCACTGCCGGCGCGCCGACATTCTGGTCGTCGCCGTCGGCAAGGCGAAAATGATCACCGGCGACATGATCAAGCCCGGCGCCGTGGTCATCGACGTGGGCATGAACCGTCTCGAAGACGGAAAACTTTGTGGCGACGTCGATTTCGCGTCGGCGAAAGACCTCGCCGCGTTCATCACCCCGGTTCCCGGCGGCGTCGGCCCGATGACCATCACCATGCTCCTGGCCAACACGCTGGAGAGCGCCGAGCGCGCGGCCAATGCCGGCGCGAACCTCTGGAGATCATGATGTCGGATCAAGCCCTCGTCGGCATCGTGATGGGGTCGGACAGCGACTGGCCCGTGATGCGCGTCTGCGCCGAAACGCTCAAGAAATTCGGCGTGAACTACGAAGTCAGGGTTCTGTCCGCGCACCGCACGCCGGACGCCGCGCTGGAGTACGCCTCGACGGCCCGGCAACGCGGCATCAGGGTATTGATCGGCGCCGCGGGCGGCGCCGCTCACCTGGCGGGTATCCTGGCGGCGAAAACGGAACTCCCGGTGCTGGCCGTGCCGATGCCGTCCAAGCATTTGCAGGGCCTGGATTCCCTGTTGTCCACGGTGCAGATGCCCGGCGGCATTCCCGTCGCCACCTTTGCCATCGGCGAGGCCGGCGCCGTCAATGCCGCGCTGTTCTCGGTGGCGATGCTCGCGCTCGGCGATGCCGAACTCTCGCGCAAACTGAGCGATTTCCGCGCCCGGCAGTCCGCCAATGTCCTTGCGAAGACCCTGCCCGATCTGCCCTGAGGCGTCGGGCGGCATCCCTTCCTCCGGCTCGTCCGCCGCCATGTCCGCGGAACTGGCGGCGGCCGTCGGGCTGTTGCGCTCCGGGGAACTGGTCGCCTTCCCGACCGAGACGGTTTACGGTTTGGGCGCCGATGCCGCCGATCCCGTCGCGGTGGCCCGGATATTCGCCGCCAAGGGCCGGCCGGCCGACCATCCGCTGATCGTCCACCTGCCCGGCGCCGCCTGTCTGGACCAATGGGCGCGCGACATTCCGCCGTCGGCGCGGATACTCGCGGAAGCCTTCTGGCCCGGCCCCCTGACGCTGATCCTCGCGCGCGCGCCGGCTGTCCCATACGCCGTCACCGGCGGACAGGAGACCGTCGGCCTTCGCGTGCCGGCCCACCCGCTCGCGCTCGCGCTGCTGCGCGCCTTCGCGCAGGGGGAAGGCGGTCGTCGCGGCATTTGCGGCATCGCCGCTCCCTCGGCCAATCGTTTCGGTCGCATCAGCCCCACCAGCGCCAGGCACGTGCGCGAAGAACTGGGCGATGCCGTCGCCCTGGTGCTCGACGGAGGCCCCTGCGAGATCGGCATCGAGTCGACGATCCTCGATCTCTCGCGCCGCGGTGTGCCGCCACGTCTGCTGCGTCCGGGGCGCGTCACCCCCGAACAGATCGGGAAGCTCATCGGCGAGATGCCGGAACTGCCGGACGGCATGAAGGCGACCGGCATCCCGCGCGTGTCCGGCTCGCTGGACACCCACTACGCGCCGCGCACCGCGACGCGCCTGGTGACGTCGGACGGCTTGATCCGCGCGGTCGAAGAAGCGCTGGCCCGTGGCGAGCGTTGCGGTCTCTTGCTGCGCGGCCTCTGCGCGCCGCCGCCGGTTCATTCGCTCCGTCGTCTGCCGAACGACCCGGAGGCTTTCGCGCGTCTTCTCTATGCCGCCTTGCGCGAACTCGACCAGGCCGACAACGACCTCATTCTCATCGAAGCCCTCCCTTCCGGCCCGGAATGGTCCGCCGTCGCCGATCGCCTGCGGCGAGCCGCACATGGATCAGAAGACAGAAGATAGAGAAGACAGAAGACAGATTGGCTTGCGGCGCTTTGCGCCGGAAAGACGAAAAACCGGGCGCCTGGTTTTTCGTCCTCTCCCCGGCGCGAAGCGCCGCAAGCCGATCTGTCCTCTGTCTTCTGTCTTCTGAACTCTGTTCTCTGTCTTCTGAACTCTGATCGGCAT
>JAITAJ010000027.1 GCA_031284185.1 Accumulibacter sp.
TGACCCGGCGCGAAGCGCCCAAGCCGATCTGTCTTCTGTCTTCTCAAATCGCTGTCCTCTGAACCCGATTTTCCCTCCCTGACCCGGCGCGAAGCGCCCAGGCCGATCTGTCTTCTGTCCAGATCGCTGTCCTCTGAAACTGCTTGGAGTATACTTCCCGGTCACTCTTGTTGATGGATGAACTTCATGCCGATCTATACCTATCGCTGCGCGTCTTGCGGCTTTGAGAAGGATCATTTGCAGAAACTGAACGACTCCGTGCTGCTCACTTGCCCCCAATGCCACCAGGACACTTACGAGAAACAAGTGACTGCCGCGGCGGGTTTCCTGCTCAAGGGGAGTGGATGGTACGCCACGGATTTCAAGGAAAAGGGCCGCAAGACGCCGGAAAAACCCGACAAGGCACCGGAAAAAACGGAATTGCCACGGAGTTGCCACTGCTGCCCCGGAGCGCACACGTGCGCCGGCAGCTGATCAAACGCTATTTCATCACCGGCCTGCTGATCTGGGTTCCCCTGGTCATCACCGGCTGGGTTCTGTCGCTGATCGTGGGCATGGCGGATCAGTCCCTGCGGCTGCTTCCCGAAGCGGCGCGTCCACACAGGCTCCTGGGGTTCGACATTCCGGGCGCGGGCATCGTGGTCACCTTGGCGATCATTCTCGCCACGGGCCTTCTGGCCACCAATTTCATCGGGCAACGCCTGGTCGGCTGGTGGGAAGGGCTGCTGGCGCGCATTCCGGTCGTCAATTCCATCTACAACGGCGTCAAGCAGGTCTCCGACACGCTGCTTTCGCCCTCGGGGATGGCGTTCCGGCAGCCGCTCCTGGTGCAGTATCCGCATCGGCACGCCTGGACGATCGCCTTCCTGACCGGCGAACCGGGAGATGAGATCACCAGACGGCTCGAAGGAAAATACATCAGCGTCTATGTCCCCACGACCCCGAACCCGACCTCGGGATTCTTCCTGATGTTCCGGAAAGATCAGGTCATCGAGCTGGACATGGACGTCGAGGAGGCCCTCAAGTACATCATCTCGATGGGCGTCGTGGCTCCGCCCGGCCATCCCGGAAAACCATCCTGATTCCCCTCAACTTCTTCTTTCTCAGAAAAACGGTATGCGAACCCATGACTGCGGACAACTCGACTCGAAAACGATCGGCCAGGAGATCACTCTGTGCGGCTGGGCACATCGCCGGCGCGACCACGGAGGGGTCATCTTCATCGACTTGCGCGACCGTGAGGGTCTGGCCCAGGTCGTCTGCGATCCCGATCGCCCGGACATGTTCGCCGTCGCCGAATCCGTGCGCAGCGAATTCTGCCTGAAGGTCACCGGCAAGGTTCGCGCGCGCCCCGCCGGAACGGTCAATCCCAATATGCACAGCGGCGAAATCGAGGTCCTGTGCCACGCGATCGAAGTGCTCAATCCGTCGGTCACGCCGCCGTTCGGCCTGGACGACGAGAATCTCTCCGAGAACGTGCGCCTGACGCACCGCGTGCTCGACTTGCGCCGTCCCCAGATGCAGAAAAATCTGCGGCTGCGCTACGAGACCGCGCGCGCGTTCCGCCGCTTCCTGGACGACGCCGGATTCATCGACATCGAAACTCCGATGCTGACCAAGAGCACGCCGGAAGGAGCGCGCGACTACCTGGTGCCCTCGCGGGTCCATGCGGGACACTTCTTCGCCCTGCCCCAGTCGCCACAACTGTTCAAGCAACTGCTGATGATCGCCGGCTACGACCGCTACTATCAGATCACCAAATGCTTCCGCGACGAGGACCTTCGCGCCGACCGCCAGCCGGAATTCACGCAGGTCGACATCGAAACTTCCTTCCTGAACGAGAAGGAAATCACCGGCCTCATGGAGTCCCTGATCCGCCACGTTTTCAGGGAAGCGATCGGCGTGGAACTGCCCGATCCGTTTCCGCGCCTTTCCTGGGCGGAGGCCATGTATCGCTTCGGTTCCGACAAGCCGGATCTGCGCGTCACGCTCGAACTGACCGAAATCACCGACGTCGTCAAGGATGTCGCGTTCAAGGTCTTCGCCAACGCGGCCAACAGCGAGGGCGGGCGCGTCGCCGCGCTACGCGTGCCGGGCGGCGCCGCCCTGACCCGCGGCGAGATCGACGGTTACGGACAGTTCGTCGGCATCTACGGCGCCAAGGGGCTGGCCTACATCAAGGTCAACGACGCCACGCGGCCCAACGAGACCGGTCTGCAATCGCCGATCGTCAAGAACCTCCACGAAGGCGCGCTCAAGACCATCATCGAGCGCTGCGGCGCGCAAAGCGGCGACCTCATTTTCTTCGGCGCCGACAAGGCCAAGGTCGTCAATGACGCGCTCGGCGCGCTGCGTCTCAGAATCGGTCACGAAAAGGGTTTCCTGAACGGCAAGGCCTGGGAGCCGCTGTGGGTCGTCGATTTCCCGATGTTTGAATACGACGAGGAAGACAAGCGCTGGGTGGCTTGCCATCACCCCTTCACCAGTCCGAAGGATGAGCACGTCCAGTGGCTGGCGACCGATCCGGGCAAGTGTCTGGCCAAAGCCTACGATCTGGCGCTCAACGGTTGGGAACTCGGCGGCGGTTCGGTGCGCATCTCCCGTGCCGACATCCAGGCGCAGGTGTTCAGGGCGCTCGGCATCGACGACGAGGAGGCGCGCCTCAAGTTCGGCTTCCTGCTCGACGCGCTCAAATATGGCGCTCCGCCCCACGGCGGCATCGCCTTCGGTCTCGACCGCATCGTCACCATGATGACCGGCGCCGAATCGATCCGGGATGTCATCGCCTTCCCGAAAACGCAGCGCGCCCAGTGCCTGCTGACCAACGCGCCGAGCCTGGTCGACGAGAAACAGTTGCGCGAACTGCATGTCCGTCTGCGCCAGAAACTCGAAACGGCGGAAACGCCCAGGCCCTGAGTCCCCATGAGGCGGCTCGCGCGGTTCATCCGGCTGGCGTCGTTCGTGGCGCTGGCCGTTCTCGTTTCCGGCAGCCGGCTCGCGTTCGCCATCGAGGCAAGAACGAGCCGCATCTCGACGCTGCGGCTCGCCGAGCTGCCGCGCGAGGCGCGTGACACACTGGCGCTGATCAAGCGTGGCGGGCCGTTCCCGTTTCCGCGCAGAGACGGCGGCATTTTCGGCAATTTCGAGAAACGCCTGCCGAAGCGTCCGCACGGTTACTACCGCGAATACACGGTGCCGGCTCCCGTCAAGCCCGGAGACTCCTCGCGGGTCGCGGCGGCGGGCGGTCGGGATCGCGGCGGGCGGTGTATCGTGGTCGGCGGCGGGCGAGAATACTATTACGCGGAAGACCGCTACCGGATCTTCCGGCGCATTCGGGAATGAGCGTGAACGCCTGATCGAGGCATCGGCGGGCAATCATCGGAAATCGAAGGGCGCTCGGCGTGGGCGCGTGCCGCGCGGATGGCGGCCGGGCCTTTGCCGGGACAGGCGGCGAAAGTCCGGAATAAACGCGGTTTTCAAAGTGCCCTTGGCATATCGGCGGAATGACTCACGCCGCCTGTTGCGTTTTCAGCCACTCGCGCAAGGCGTCGTTCATGCGCGTCTGCCAGCCGCGCCCGGTGGCGCGGAAGGCCGCCAGCACGTCAGGGCTGTACCGTATCGCCACCTGTTCTTTCCTGGGGCGCTTGTTCGGCCCGCGCACACGGGCGCGCCCGATCGTCACGCCGCCCTGTTTCAGCGCCGCGCCTTTCCAATCGGAAACCTTCGTCGCCGGGCTGTCTTCGTCATGCACGATGTCGGCATCCGTCATGGCGCGCGCCCGCGCCCAATCGGCGCAGTCAACCGGGGTAGTTGTTCCAGAAGATGCGTTCTTCATGTCTTTCCGCCTTTTGAATGGAAATGATGTGATCGGCCTCGCCGCGCGCGGTATGCGCCACGAACACCACCACGCCGTTCCACAAGCCAATGGACTGGAAGCGCGTCTCGCCATACGCATCGTCGCGTTCATCCTCGCGGCAAACCGTGAAGCTCGCGAAAATCGCCTCGGCGCCAACGAAATCAACGCCATGCCTGGCGAGATTGGCGAGGCGTTTTTCTTCGTCGTAGCTGATCATGGGAAAATTGATGATGCAATATACAAGAAAGTCAAGCAGATTGCAGGTGCATTTTTTATTCTGACATCGCCCGCGTTCCGGGTATCATTCCTGCGCTCCCGCAAAAAACGGGAGCCGGGCTTGGTCGCCCGGTAAGCAGGCGGACACACCGCCACCACCGAGACACGGCGGTTTTTTTGCGTCCGCAATCAGCATGGCAAGTCTCTGGGCGGGCCGTGCGGGAGGGCGCAAGCCCTGCCGGTACCTGCTTCCGGTCGACCCACCCGCACGGTCCCGCCCTCCCCCGTCTAAACAGCGAGCAGGCGAGGTTACTGACCTCAATCAGGAGTCATGCCATGACGAAATTCGGGCGAAACATGACTACGAGTTCCATCGCGACAAGGCTGCCAACGAAGCGGAAAGGAGCGCCAAATGAGTGATGTCCTTCTACCAGAACGCGAGCGGCGGGACATTCCCCCGCCGAGAAGGGCTCCTGGGCGGCCTTCGCACATGAGGCGCGCGGACTTTTCCACCGACTTTTGGATCATGGGAAAGCCGGGCGGGCCTTCGGCACATGAGGCGCGACCCTGCCGGGCGGACGCCTGACTGGATCGCTCCCCCAAAAGGGGAGCGGGCCGAAAAAGCTCCCCGGAGCGCCCCTGGCAACAAAAAATGGTCACGGATTTGGTCACGGATTGCCCGGAAAAGCAAAAGGCCAATCTTTCGATTGGCCTGAGTGCTTGAGTTTGCTGGCGCGCCCGGAGCGATTCGAACGCCCGACCCCTTGGTTCGTAGCCAAGTACTCTATCCAACTGAGCTACGGGCGCGCTGACCATGAAAGCGCGCATTATATCAAGTGACGCGGCCCATCTCAAGTTGACATCCTCCCTTTCTTCCGGGGAGCGGAGCGAGACCAGGCCGCCGCCGGCTCGCGCCGCGCCTCTGTCTTCTGTCCTCTGAAACGGTCAAATGGTCCGCAGGTAATACTGCATCAGCCGGTCACCCCAGAAAAGGGCGATCAGCCCCGCCGTCGCAAGGTAGGGGCCGAAGGGAATGGGGATTTCCCGTCCGTGTCTTGCCAGCGCGACCAGCGCGACGCCCACGATGGCGCCGACCACCGAGGAGAGCAGAACGATCAGGGGCAGCATTTGCCAGCCCAGCCAGGCGCCCAGGGCCGCGAGCAGTTTGAAATCGCCGTAACCCATGCCTTCTTTGCGGGTGATCCATTTGAATCCCCAGTAGATGAGCCACAACGACAGGTAGCCCGCCATCGCGCCGATGACCGCCGAAGGCAGGTCGGCATGGGTGCTTCCGAGGTTGAACGACAGGCCGCACCAGAGCAGAGGCAGCGTGATCGCGTCCGGCAGATAGGTCGTGCCGAAATCGATGAAGGCGAGAGCGATCAGCGACCAGATGAGCAGAAAGGCGCTCAGGGCGCCCCATCCAAAACCGAAATGCGCGGCGGCAAAGGCGGTCAGCACTCCGCTGATGGCTTCGACCAGCGGATAACGGACGGAAATCGGCGCGCGGCACGCGGAACACTTGCCACGCAAGACCAGCCAACTGAGGATCGGAACGTTCTCCAGCGCGGTGATCGCGTGGCCACAGGCGGGACAGCGCGAACGCGGCCTGACGAGCGAGATCGCTTCATCCGGCGGCGCTTCCTCTCCGCGCAATTCCGCGCACTGGCATTGCCATTCCCGTTCCATCATCCGGGGGAGACGATGAATCACGACGTTGAGGAAACTTCCGACCAGCAGACCGAGTATTCCGCCAGCCACCGGGAAAACGCCGGGATCGGCCAGCGCCCAAAGAAAGGAGCTTTCCATCGGATCAGACGACCGCGCCGAGCTTGAAGATCGGCATGTACATGGCGACCACCAGACCGCCGATCAGCACACCGAGTATGACCATGATCATCGGTTCCAGGAGACTGGACATCGCCGCCACGGCATCGTCGACCTCTTCTTCAAAGAAATCGGCCACTTTTCCGAGCATCGAATCGAGGGAGCCGGATTCTTCGCCGATGGCGACCATCTGGTTGACCATGTTCGGGAACAGGTTGGTGTTCTGCATGGCCGCGGTGAGGCTGGTCCCCGTGCTGACCTCGCCTTGGATGCGGCGGGTTCCTTCCCGGTAGACATAGTTGCCGGCGGCGCCTCCGACCGATTCGAGCGACTCGACCAGCGGAACGCCCGCGGCGAACATGGTGGACAGTGTCCGCGTCCAGCGGGCGATGACCGACTTCTCGATGATCGGGCCGAAAACCGGCATACGAAGAAAAAACCTGTCGAGAAGGAACTGCATTTTCGTGGAGCGCTTCCAGGTATAGAAGAAAGCGAAGATGCCGCCGAAGATCGAGCCAAAAATCACCCACCAATACTCCACGAAAAAATCGGACATGGCGATGACCAGCTGCGTCGGCGTCGGCAGGTCGGCGCCGAAACTCGTGAAGACTTCCTTGAACGCGGGGATGACGAAGATCATGATGACCGCGGTAATGATGAAGGCGACGATGATGATGGCCGTCGGGTAGAACATCGCGGACTTGATCTTCGATTTGATGGCGAGCATTTTTTCCCGGTAAGTCGCCAGACGGTCGAGCAAGGTCTCCAGAATGCCCCCTTGTTCGCCGGCGGCGACCAGGTTGCAGTAAAGCGCGTCGAAATAGACCGGGTATTTCCGGAACGCCTGCGACAAGGAACTGCCCGTTTCGACGTCGGCCTTGATGTCGAGCAGCAGTTTCCCCACCGCCGGGTTGTCATGTCCGCGGCCGACGATGTCGAAGGTCTGGAGAAGCGGAACCCCGGACTTCATCATGGTGGCGAGCTGCCGGGTAAACAGGGCAATGTCTTTCTCGGAAACCTTGCGTCCGCGGCGGAATTTCTGCTTGGTGACTTTCGTGACCAGAATGCCTTGCCGGCGCAAAGTGGCATTGACGACCGCTTCGCTCGCCGCGCGCTGTTCTCCGCGAACGATTTTCCCGGTCTTGTTCTTTCCGACCCAGAGATAGACGTATTCCTTCGTGCCGTATCGCTGCTTCATCGGCTTTGCTGCGGTCGCCATGAGTGTCCTTTCCTTCTTGCCTCAAACATTGGTACTGCCCAGCACCTCGTCGAGTGAGGTGAGTCCCTGCATCACTTTCATCAACCCGGAACGGCGCAGGTCATTCACACCTTCACGACGTGCTTGATCCGCAATATCCAGCGAAGTTCCGTTGGTCATGATGATGCGCTGGATGGCCTCCGTGATCGGCATGACCTGATAAATGCCGACCCGCCCCTTGTATCCCGATCCCTTGCACCGCTCACACCCGTTCGGCCCCATGACACTCCAGCTTCCGTCGAGATCGTCTTCCGCGAATCCGGCGTTCATCAAGGTCTCCAGCGGCGTGTCGATCGGTTTCTTGCAAGTACACAGCCGGCGCACGAGGCGTTGCGCGGTGATCAGAAGAACGCTGGAAGCGATGTTGAAGGTGGGAATGCCCATGTTCATCATGCGGGTCAGCGTCGACGGAGCATCGTTGGTGTGCAGGGTCGACAGTACCATGTGTCCGGTCTGAGCGGCCTTGATGGCGATCTCCGCCGTCTCCAGGTCGCGGATTTCGCCGACCATGATGATGTCCGGGTCCTGACGCAGAAAGGCTTTCAGCGCCGCGGGGAAAGTCAGCCCCTGGCGGTCGTCCACGTTGACCTGGTTGATGCCGGGCAGGGCGATTTCAGCCGGGTCTTCCGCCGTGGAAATATTGATCCCGGGCTTGTTCAGCAGATTCAGGCAGGTATAGAGCGACACCGTTTTTCCCGACCCCGTCGGGCCGGTCACCAGCACCATGCCATACGGGCGCTCGATGGCGTCGAGCAATATGGCCTTCTGTTCCGGCTCATACCCGAGCATGTCGATACCCAGCGTGGCGCTGGAGGGATCGAGGATGCGCAGCACGATCTTTTCGCCGTACATGGTCGGCAAGGTGCTGACACGGAAATCGATGGCGCGGCTTCTCGACAGCACGAGGCGCATCCGGCCGTCCTGCGGCACCCGTTTCTCGGCGATGTTCAGGCGCGAAATCACCTTGATGCGCGACGCGATCTTTTCCTTGATGGCCAAGGGAGGAGAGACGATTTCCTGAAGCATGCCATCGATCCTGAAACGGATCCGGTAGCTTTTCTCGTAAGGCTCGAAATGGATGTCGGAAGCGCCGTCGTTGATGGCATCGAGCAGTATTTTCTGGATGAACCGCACCACCGGCGCGTCATCGACGTCGCTGGGCACCGGCTCATCGGTCTTTTGCCCGTTCTCCTCGTCGGTGAATTCGAGGTCGATGTCTTCATCGACCAGTTTCTTGAGCGTTTCTTCGTTCGACTCTGACAGTTTCGAGACGATCGGCGCCAGTTTGGTCTCGTCGACGATCACCGGGTCGACGGCCAGGCCCGTCTGAAAACGGATCTCATCGAGGGCGCGCAGGTTGGTCGGATCGGTAATCGCGATGGACAAGCGATTCCCCCGTTTGTGGAGGGGGATGACGCGATGGGAGGCGATCAGCTTCCGGTCGATCGCCGTGGTGAGGATTTGCCCCTCGTCGAACGCGCCGAGATCGAGCAAGGGATAGCCAAAGGTCTCCGAGGCGAAAGACGCGATGTCTTTCCCCTTGAGCTTTTGTGAATTGACCAGCTGCTCGACGAACGTGATCCTGGCGGTGGCGGCCTGCGCCAGCAAGGTCTCGGCGTCCGTTTCACTTATCCGGCTGGCCTGGACGAGCGCGCGGGCAAGCCCGCTCAGACTCGACTGCTGTGGGGTGTCAACCATGTTGGATCACCGGCGGAAGCGGCGGAACTTCTGCCGCGAAGTGCCTAGAAGATACGAATTATGCCATATTACATATCGACGATTCATCATGTTCCCGTTTTTGAAAATTCCGCCCGCGTCTCGGAACAGGCGCGTCTCACCGGCCAAGCAACACCTCCAGGACGAAACGGCTGCCGATGTAGGCGACGATGAGCAGGAAAAATCCGGCCAGCGTCCAGCGCAACGCCACCCTTCCCCGCCATCCATGCTTGTACCGGCCGAAAAGCAAGGCCGCGAAGATGATCCATGAAGCAAATGCGAACGATATCTTGTGATCGAAAACGAAAGCCTTTCCGAAAATCTGCTCCGAAAAGGCCAGCCCGCTGATCAGCGTCAGCGTCAGCAGCAGAAAAGCGATTCCGATGATGCGGAAGAGCAGGGTTTCCATGGACAGGATCGACGGCAGACTGGCCGGCTGGCCGGTAAGTATCCGGCGATGCAACTTATGCTCGATGATGCCCATGAACACGGCATTCAGCGCGGACACCGTAAACAGACCATAGGCCAGCATGGCGGCCAGAAAGTGAATCCTGAAACCCACGGCTTGCGCATGGGCGATCTCGTGCGTTTGCGGAAACACGACGGGCAGGGCGGCGGACAGCGCGGCCAGGGGAAGCACCATCGGCTGCGTGCCGTCCATGCGTGAGCGGAAACTCTCCAGCCAATGGATGAGAACGGCCAGCCACAGCATCAGCGAGGCGGCCAGACTGAAGGAAAAGCGCAGACCGCCGCCGGAGAAGAGCGCCACGTACAGACCGCTCCCCTGCAAGAACAGGGGAACGGCGATGGCGCATCTTTCCCAGGGCTGCATCGGCAGGGGAGCCAAAGGCTTGCCGGTATCATTCCAGCGCGTATGCCAGAAATGATATCCGAGTCCTGCATACGACACGGCGGCGGCGATATGCAGCGAAAGGTGCAGTAAAATACCCGGCATGTCCCGAGTCTACACCAAGCCGACAGCCCAATGCTCGACAATTTGACCCAGCGCCTCGCCGGCGTGATGAAAACGCTTCGCGGCGAGGCGCGATTGACCGAAAACAACATCGCGGACGCGCTGCGCGAGGTGCGTCTGGCGCTCTTGGAGGCCGACGTGGCCTTGCCGGCGGTCAAAGCCTTCATCGCCTCGGTCAAGGAAAAAGCCGTCGGCGAGGAAGTGATCGGCTCCCTGAGTCCCGGACAGGCGCTGATCGGCGTCGTGCATCGGGAGCTTACCGCCCTGATGGGCGAGGCGCACAGCGGGATCAATCTGGCGGCCCAGCCGCCCGCCGTCATACTGATGGCCGGTTTGCAGGGCGCGGGAAAGACCACCACCGTCGGCAAACTGGGCAAATTTCTGCGTGAGACGCAAAAAAAGAACGTCCTGGTCGTTTCCTGCGACGTGTATCGGCCCGCGGCGATCGAGCAGTTGAAAACCGTGGCCGGGCAGGCCGGCGTGTCCTTCTTTCCCTCCTCGGCGGCGGACAGGCCGGTGGATATCGCGCGTGGCGCGGTCGATTGGGCGAAGCGGCACTTTTGCGACGTGCTGCTGGTCGATACGGCGGGGCGGCTGTCGATCGACGAAGCGATGATGAAGGAGATCGCGGAGCTCCATTTGGCGCTGAAACCGATCGAAACGCTGTTCGTCGTCGACGCCATGCTCGGCCAGGACGCGATCAATACCGCCAAGGCATTCAACGATGCCCTGCCGCTCACCGGCATCATCCTCACCAAGCTCGACGGCGACTCGCGCGGCGGCGCGGCGCTGTCCGTGCGTCACGTCACCGGAAAGCCGATCAAATACGCGGGCGTCGGGGAAAAGCTCTCCGGTTTCGAGGCATTTCATCCCGAGCGGATGGCTTCCCGCATCCTGGGCATGGGCGACGTGCTGTCGCTGATCGAGAACGCGCGCAAGGAGATCGATGAAACGAAGGCCATCGAGTTTGCCAGAAAGATCAAGTCGGGCAAGGCTTTCGATCTCAATGACTTCAAGGAGCAGATCGGGCAGATGCGCAAGATGGGCGGGATCACGTCGATGCTCGACAAACTGCCGGCCCAGTTTGCCCAGATGGCCGGTCAGATGCCGGTGGGCATGGAAGACAGGGCCATCCGGCGGATCGAAGGCATCATCGATGCCATGACGCCGGGCGAGCGCGGCAAGCACGAGCTGATCAAGTCCTCGCGCAAGCGGCGCATTGCGGCGGGCGCCGGTGTCCAGGTGCAGGAGGTCAATCGTCTGCTCAAGCAGTTCGAGCAGACGCAGAAGATGATGAAGCAGTTTTCAAAGGGCGGAGTCGCCAAGCTGATGCGCGGCATGAAAGGGATGCTGCCGGGGCTGCGCTGACATCCGGGGGAGCGCGCCCAGGTCCTTGTTTGCACAAGGAACGTCATGGAAGACTCGACGGACGAGCCGGCGATTCGTAGCGCGATAAGTCACGATTCAGGCGGCTCGATTCGCCCTTCGATTCAGTGCCGTTGGAGCGCCTCCCATGCCCAGGAAACGCATCTGGTGAAGAATGCCTTTGGGGACTTGAAGCGCCAGTGGAGCGTGGCAACCCGTTACGCCAAAAACAGAGCTTCTTTCGTGGCGGCCGTGCAAATCCGATGTATCGCTCTATGGATCGGCTTGGGGGAGCTTCACCCCGGATAAGGACGAAAAACCGAGCGCTCGGTTTCTCTGTCTTCTGTCCTTGGGACAGAGCGCCCGTGTGAGAGTCAGAAGCGTCCCGCCGGTTTTTTCACAGGAACCCGAACGGTGGCCTGGGCTTGTAAGCCCGCATTTTTGCAAGGATGGGGCGTGAAAATGAATCGAGCCGTCACCGAGAAATTTGCCGGGATCGATGTCTCGAAGGGCACGCTGTACCTCTCTCAAACCGCTGCCCTCTGAACTCGATCACCCGGTTTTTCCTCCCTCACCCGGCGCGAAGCGCCGCAAGCCCATCTGTCTTCTGTCCTCTCGAACCACTGTTCTCTGAAACTCTGTCCTCTGAAACTCTGTCCTCTGAACCTTGCGCCGGTGCGGTTCGCGGAAATTTCGTATACCATGCGGCGTCCCATTCAAACCATGCCGTCTCCCCTTGTGTCTTCCGATCCGACTTCCCTTTTCGCCATCTTGCGCGATGTCTTCGGTTACGGTGCGTTTCGCGGCGCGCAGGAGGAGATCGTCGGCCATCTGACCAGCGGTGGCGACGCGCTGGTGCTGATGCCGACCGGCGGCGGCAAGAGT
>JAITAJ010000126.1 GCA_031284185.1 Accumulibacter sp.
GGTCTTCGTCTCGACGTTCCCGACCTGCGTGGCGACACTGCTCTCGTGGAAGCCGGTTTCACCGTCACCCCCAGCCCGAAGCAGCCCCTGAGTCTGGACTTCGGCATTCAGGGCTACGCCGGAAAACGGGAAGGGGTGACCGGCAGTTTCAGGCTGAACTACCGGTTTTGAAGCAATGGGAGCGCGGGCGTCCCGCCCGCCTCGCGCTTTTTCTTTGCGGGCGGGACGCCCGCGCTCCATTGTTCGGCATTCAGGGCTACGCTGGCAAGCGGGAAGGGGTGACCGGCAGTTTCAAGCTGAACTATCGGTTTTGAAGCAATGGGAGGGAGCGCGGGCGTCCCGCCCGCCTCGTGTTTTTCTTTGCGGGCGGGACGCCCGCGCTCCATTAAGGCTTCGCGCCGGGTGATGGACGAGAAACCGAGTATTCGGTTTCTCTGTCTTCTGAGATATCTATCCTCTATCCTCTGAACCCGAGCGCTTGGTTCTTCGTTCTCATCCGGCGCGAAGCGCCGCAAACTCATCTGTCTTCTGTCCTCTCCAATCGCTGTCCTCTGAACTCTGTCCTCTCAAACCGCTGTCTTCTGAAACCCCGCCTGATCGTTTAAAATCACGGAGGCCGGTCGCTGGCAATGCGTGCCTGCGATCCGAACGGCCTTCCATGGATTGGAGACAACGATGAAAAAAGAAAAGAGTATCGAGCTTCTCAACAAAGCGGTTGCCGGCGAACTCGCGTCGGTGCATCAGTACATGTATTTTCATTTTCACTGCGACGATCAGGGCTACGATCTCTTGGCCAACTTGTTCAAGCGTACCGCGATCGATGAAATGCTGCACATCGAAAGGCTGTCCGAGAGAATCCTGTTCCTGAAGGGCGACGTGGAGATGCTTCCATCGGACGGCGTGAAAAAGATTCACGACGTCAAGACCATGCTGGAAACGGCGGCGAAAATGGAAACGGATACCGTCGGCGAATACAACCACTGGGCAAACGAGTGCTCGAAGAACGAGGATTCGGTATCGAAGAAGCTGTTCGAGGAACTGGTGGCCGAAGAGGAAGTGCACTTCGACCGCTACGATCTGGAGATGGAAAATCTCGTCAAGTTCGGCGCCAACTACCTGGCCTTGCAGTCCATCGAACGCAGCAAGTCGGTTCACGCGGCCAGCGGCGGCGGCACCGCCGCGACCTGAACCGGACGGACGCGGGCAAGACGCGGCGGCGGACGGGCATTCCGTTCATATCCGCCGCCGCGAATGAACGAGCCTCCGCTTCCCGCCAGCGAAACGCGCGAAAGGCGCCGTCCCGGTTCGCCGGAACGGCGCCTTTCGTTTCGATCCGCGTTTTCTTCAGCGGTTTTTTACGCCGGGTTCGCTCGTTCGGCCTCATCCAGCGAAATTCCCAGCGCCCGGGCGATGCCGGCGCCATAGTCCGGATGACAGGCGAGACAGTTCCGGATGTGACGCCACTGGATTTCCTTCGGCGCTTCGCCGATCGAACGGGCCGTGTTGTCGAACAGCGCCTGCTTCTGTTCGGCGTTCATCAGCTCGAACAGCGCGCGCGGCTGCGAATAATAGTCGTCGTCGTCCTCGCGGAAATTCCAGTGGGCGGCGTCGCCGGAGAGGGCCAGCGGCGGTTCCCCGTATTCGGGCTGCTCCTGCCATTCGCCGTAGCTGTTTGGCTCGTAGCCGAGGGTTGCGCCGTAATTGCCGTCGACGCGCATCTGGCCGTCGCGGTGATAGCTGTGCACCGGGCAGCGCGCGGCATTCACCGGGATCAGGTGATGATTGACGCCGAGCCGGTAGCGTTGGGCGTCGCCATAGGCGAAGAGGCGGCCTTGCAGCATCTTGTCCGGCGAGAAGCCGATGCCGGGCACGACGTTGGCGGGGTTGAACGCGGATTGCTCCACGTCGGCGAAGAAGTTCTCCGGATTGCGGTTGAGTTCCATCACGCCGACGTCGATCAGCGGATAATCCTTGTGCGGCCAGATTTTCGTCAGGTCGAAAGGATGGTAGGGCAGCTTCGCCGCGTCGGCTTCGGGCATGATCTGCACCTTCAGCGCCCACCTCGGATAGTCCCCGCGCTCGATGGCCTCGAACAGGTCGCGCTGGTGGCTCTCGCGATCCTTGCCGATGACCGCTTCGGCCTCGGCGTCGGTCAGGTTCTTGATCCCTTGCAGGCTCTTGAGGTGGAATTTCACCCAGCAGCGCTCGTTTTGGGCGTTGATGAAGCTGAAGGTGTGCGAACCGAAGCCGTGCATCGTCCGGTAACTGGCGGGAATGCCGCGGTCGCTCATGACGATGGTGACCTGGTGCAGCGCTTCCGGCAGCGAAGTCCAGAAGTCCCAGTTGTTTTTCGCGCTGCGCAGGTTGGTTCTGGGATCGCGCTTGACGGCATGGTTCAGGTCGGGAAACTTGAGCGGGTCGCGCATGAAGAAGACCGGCGTGTTGTTGCCGACCAGATCCCAGTTCCCTTCCTCGGTGTAGAACTTGACCGCGAAGCCGCGGATGTCCCGCTCGGCGTCCGCCGCGCCGCGCTCGCCGGCCACGGTGGTGAAGCGGGCGAAGAGATCGGTCTTCTTGCCGATCTGGCTGAAAATCTTCGCCTTCGTGTATCGGGTGATGTCGTGCGTCACCGTGAAGGCGCCGAAGGCGCCGGAACCCTTGGCGTGCATACGGCGCTCGGGGATCACCTCGCGGTCGAAGTGGGCCAGTTTTTCCAGATACCAGACGTCCTGCAACAACTGCGGACCACGCGGCCCCGCCGTCATCACGTTCTGATTGTCGACGACCGGACATCCGGCTGCCGTGGTGAGTTTCTTGTCGGTCATGATGCGCTCCTTTCCCTGTGTCATTGGTTGAACCACCGCAATGTCGCCGGAGTATGAGTCCGAAACTCGCCTGAATCCAATCATTTCGCCAAATCGAGGCGATAGTTTGCGGCTATCGGCCGCCCGCGGCGGGTGTTGCGTGTTCTCGCCTGGCGCCCCGCCGGAAAACACTCTGTCCATCCGTGCACCTTCGATCCGCCGTTCCGGGTTCCGGCCGGAACGGTTGACGCGGACGCAGGCGATGCGATGGATGCCGTTCCGAATCCGATCGGCGGGTCATGTCCGATTGGCTACACGCGAATGTGGACAAATGAGGGAAATCGCTGCGGTCTGACAACATGGTATTTTTGCGTGAAGGCATAGTTGCCAATCCGGTGTGTGGGAAGCCACCGGGAAAATTAGGGTCAAGGCTGTCCGGGCTGGCGGATCAGGGTATCTGGGGAAGTTTGATTTTTGCTGATATTCAACTGACCGCTTTGCCAATCCGCGGCGCGGCATTGCCAGTGACGACAATAAGGTATATAAACACCCAAACACCCAAACACCTAAACACCCAAACGCTGAACTGGAGGCTATCATGAACACCGTTCGCTGGAACATCGCCGTATCGCCGTACGTGGATCAGTCCGTGCGCATGTTCATCGCCGCGCAAGGCGGTGGCCGCAAGGGTGCCCTCTCGTCTTTCATCGAGGAAGCTGTGCGCGCCTATCTGCTGGAGCGCGCCGTCGATCAGGCCAAGACGACCGCCGCCGGCATGAGCGAAACGGAGCTGACCGATCTCATCGACGAGGCTGTGCAATGGGCACGGAAGCGCTGATGCGCGTCATCCTCGACACCAACGTGCTGCTCGGCGCGCTGATTTCGCCCCACGGCCCGCCCGATGCAATCTATCGCGCCTGGCGCGCAATGCGCTTCGATCTGGTGACATCGGCGGTGCAGCTCGATGAGTTGCGGCGAGTGAGCCGCTATCCCAAGCTCAAGACCATCCTACCCGAGCACCGTGTCGGCACGATGGTCAACACCATGCAGCGCGCCATCGTTCTGACGCGACTGCCGCCGTTGCCGAATGACATTGACGCGAACGATCCAAACGACGCTTTCCTGCTGGCGATGGCCTTGAGCGGCGAAGCCGACTACCTGGTGACAGGCGACCGCCGCGCCGGGCTGCTGCAACGCGGCCACATTGGGCGCACGCGCATCGTCACGCCGACCGTCTTCTGCGCCGAGGCGCTTTGAGCCATGCTCGCCACCATTCTGTTGGCATCAACCCACAAGCCTATTTAAGGCACATGAAAGTACACGACGTTGTCTCGTATACCGATCCGGAGATGATGCGCACGCGCCATCCCAAGCTCGCGTCAGAGTAAAGGTCGCACGACGAATTGGGGTCCGATTCGAGGTAGCCAGTGAGGAAGCATGCCTTGAAAACCCCGACCGTGTAATGGGCGGTTCCACCTATCTTCGAGAACGAGTATGGACCGGATAAGGTAATCGAGCCTGGATTGGCCCAACGACCGGATTGGCAAGGCGATCAGTTCAGCGGCACCCAGTACGCTCGCGGGGTCGCTAAGCAGCAAGATCCCCCACGAAAATAACTTACTCTCCAAGTCGATCCCTTGCGGATCGGAAACAGAATGGAGCCTTCTACATTGCCTGGTGGTCGCGTAGCAGTGCCGCTACCAATGACTTCTACGCCATTCACGGCTAAGTAAACCGATGAGCCTT
>JAITAJ010000236.1 GCA_031284185.1 Accumulibacter sp.
GTCACGGCGTTCCACCTTGTGCGCCTTCTTGTAGGCGTACATCTTTTCATCTGCCATGGACAGAAAATCGCCGGCCGATGACCGATTGCCCGCCGCCACTTCGACGACGCCGTAACTGATGCTGCCCCGGTAGGAAACGCCGTCCTCCGTCACGAATTTCTCGGCAACGAGACTATCCCGCAAGGCTTCCAGGCGGGTTTCCGCCGCTTTCTGGGAGATGCCGGTACCCAGGATCATGAATTCGTCTCCGCCAAGCCGGCAGACGCAAGACTCCGCGGAGAAAGCCTGCAGCAGCTTTGCCACTTGCAGGATGTAACGGTCGCCTTCCGCATGGCCGAAGACGTCGTTTACGTATTTGAGCCGATCCATATCGACGAAACAGATCACAAAGGCAATATGCCGCCTGTTCCACTCGCTCAGCAGATTCATACCGTAATACCGGTTATACGTCCCCGTCAGGGTATCCCGGTTGGCAACCTCCTCCAACCTGTTGATCTCGGCCATGCTGGTCGTGGTGTCCGTCAGGACGACCGCGACGGCATCGTGCTCGTACCAGCGCAAGGGATAGAGGATGGCCGAGAACCACTGGGTCACGGCGCCGCTCGTCAGGTGAAGCTCCTCGATCTTCTGATTGTCGCTTCCATCGATCTCTTTGGCATGGCCCATCAGGATATCGTAAAGCTCGGACTCGAAAGCATCGCAGGTGAGAACGCTTTCGATGGGACGGTTGGCGAAAAGACGTTCCCCCGTTTCCCGGTCGATCACGGCGATCCACTCGGACATCCGGCTGGTGATGATTTCAAAGAGGCTGTTGCTGCGCTCCAGATACTGCCGCTGCTTCTGGATGATCTCGATTTCTCTCCGCATGGTTTCCCGCCGTTCCTTCAGCTGGGCGATCATCTGATTGAAGGCGGACGCGAAATCCCCCATGAACTCGACGTGCTGATCGTAGTCTCCGGCCGCCACCTGCCGGGTCTGCCAGGTCAGGTGTTTCAGGACGGCATGGAGCGATTTCAGATCGGACGCCAGCTCATTGCCGGGACAGGGCAGCTTGCCGGAAAGATCGCCGCGGGAGAGGGATTTGGCCAGTGCCCTGACCTCACCCAACATCTCCGCGAAATAAGCCAGGCCCTCCCCCAATTCCCTGAAATCCTCGGGCAGGGAGGCAACATCCAACTGCGCGCGGCGTGGATAATACAAAACGTCGCGCAGATAATAAAACAACTTATCAGCCGTCGGATTCGAGATGATCTCCTGCCTTTCTGTCCATCCAGCAGATGGCCGCATCAAGCAACGACGGAACCGTTGAACCTGCAGACCCGATCGCCATTTGCCCAGCAATCGACCTCTTTGACGAGGTACTTCTTGCCGGTATAGGAATCCAGGATGCCCGCGATGAAGCCTTCGTCATAATTGCAGACGGTTTCATTGGTGATGGGCATACCGCTACAGTCCAGATCCTGCCCCACGGTGAGGACGATGTTGCCCGTATCCTTGTCGAAGGCTTCCATGCGCAGGATGCCGATCTTGAGATCCCGGAGCGCCTTCTGGAGGTTTGCGAGAAACGTGTTGAAATCCACCGAGAGGTCCAGGATGTTTTTTGCGAATTCCTCGCCAGCCAGGTGCCCGGCGCGCACGAAATATTCGTTGGCCTTGTCGGCGCCGAAATCTTTCGTGAGAATGTCCAGCATCGTGTACTGCATGAGCCGATATACGAGAACGGGCATCTCCTCGCCCAGATCTCCGCGGCCTTCCTTGATGTCGCCTATATTCTCCCACTGGAAATCGTGCAGGGAAGCATCTCTCTTGAAAATGTTCATGTCGTTTCCTTTCACCTCTTCAGCATGACGCGGACCACCGTTTCCGGCACGTCCGAAACACCGGAATTCCCTCTCCGGCGCGGAGGGGAGACATCGTTTTCCGTGGAACTACGACATTTATAGCATACACGCCGCCGTTTTTGTTCCAGCGGCCCGCTGCCGCGCGGCTCCGGTTCCCCATCAGGACGCGCCCCGGATGGCGGAGGGCCGGGCCGCGCGCCTGCTCGGCGTCCAGGGCGCGTCAGTCATGGCGCATGACATCCTCGATCTCGGCGATCGTCCTCGGCGCGTCGGTATAGACCTCGGCGCCGTCGGCGGTCACGATGACGTCATCCTCGATGCGGACGCCGATGCCGCCAAGGTGTCCGGGAACGTCCGGGCCGGGGCGAAGATAGAGGCCCGGCTCGACGGTCAGCGTCATTCCGGGAGCAAGGGCGATCCAATCCTCGCCCGTCTTGTAATCGCCGGCATCGTGAACGTCGAGGCCGAGCCAATGGCCGGCGCGGTGCATATAGAACGGCTTGTAGGCTTCGCCTTCGATCAGCCCGTCGATGCTGCCCGAGAGCAGACCGAGGTCGGACAGACCTTGCACGAGCGCGCGCAAGGCGGCGTCGTGGTAGGCGGCGAAGGACGCGCCGGGCCGGATCGCGGCGACGGCGGCGGTCTGCGCGGCGAGGACGATCTGGTAGACGTCGCGCTGCGGGCCGGAGAATCTGCCGTTGACCGGGAAGCTGCGGGTGACGTCGGCCGCGTAGCCTTCGAGTTCGCAGCCGGCGTCGATGAGTACCAGCGCATCGCCGGCGAGCGGCTGGTCGTTTCCGGCATAGTGCAGCACGCAGGCATTGCCGCCGCCCGCGACGATGGGCGGGAAGGCGTGGGCGCTTGCGCCGCGTCTGCGGAACTCATGCGTCAGTTCGGCTTCGAGTTCGTATTCGGCGAGACCGGGCCGGCAGACGCGCATGGCGCGCAGATGAGCGTCCGAAGTGATGGCCGCGGCG
>JAITAJ010000250.1 GCA_031284185.1 Accumulibacter sp.
ACGAAATTTCCCAGCTCGTCCCGCACTTCGACGCGGAACACCGAGATGTTTCTGCCGCGCGACAGGCAGGTCGAACGCGCGATCAGCCGCTGCCCCTTGGCCGCGCTCAGGTAGGAGATGCTGTTCGACTGGCCGACGGTGAGGCCGGCGCCGTCCCCGGTGAACAGGCGCAGGTTGGAATGCACGGCGAAGGCGAGGTCGGCGAGCGTGAAGATCGCCCCGCCTTGCACGCCGCCGCCGGCATTGAGGTGCTCCGGCGTGATCGTCATGCTGCATCGCACTTCGTCCGGGGTCACCGAGTCGATGACGATGCCGGCGTTCGCGGCAAAACGATCCCCGGCGAAGAAGGCGCGGATTTTTTCGATGTCGATGTCCATGATCAGAGGCTCTTCCCTTTCCCCGCCGCTTTCCCGAGATCGAACGCCCTGGCGTTCAGCTCGGCCAGCGCCGGCTTCCTTGCGGCGAAACGATCGACGATGCGCGCCTTCAGGGTTTCGGCGCCAAAGGGCAACTCATCGGAAATGGCGCCGAGCATGATGGTGTTCACCAGCCGGAAATCGCCGAGTCCACGCGCGATCTCGCCGGCGTCGAAATCGCGGACTCTGAAGCCCTGTCCGCGCACGGCGGCCACCGGGTCGCCGGGATAGTCGAACAGACCGAACGAGACGACGGGCGGCACGAGGCGCAGGCGGTTGATCATCGCCACCCCGCCGGCCTTGCCGTTCTTTGGGCGCAGGTAATGGCTCCAGCGCATTGCCTCGGCGGCCTCGAAGCCGACGAGGATGTCGGCCTCGCCGGGAGCGATTTCCGGCGACAGCACCTTGTGGCCGAAACGCACGTGCGAGGAAACCACGCCGCCGCGCTGGCTCATGCCGGCGACTTCGGTCTTCTTGACGTCGAAGCCTTGCGAGAGGGCGGCTTCCGAGAGGATTTCCGAGGCGGTCATCACGCCCTGGCCGCCGATGCCGACGACCAGAATGTTGGTGGTTTGGCTCATGTCGCTTCCATCGCTAAGATTCATCGTGAAACTCACTCCGGTGTGAAACCCCGCCCGTCGTAGGGGCGGGTTTGAAACCCGCCCCTGCCTGGAAGGGGAGAGAAACCTCTTCCCGATTCGTTTTGAGCGACTTCGCATGAATGCCCGCCGCTAATTTCCTGCTCGGGATCGCGCGCCGGTTTCGGAATCCGTCTTTGGCGCGGAGGCGTTTCGTTTCAGGAATTCGAGATTCCAGATTTTTTCGGCATGGCTGCCGATGAACCAGAACGATGCCGCCATGAGCAGGAAGAAGACGGCCTTGTGCATGGCGTTCCAGAGGAACTCGAAATATTTCGTGTAGAGGTTGAGGAACAGGAAGGTGATGCCGAAGGCGCGCGAAGTGTAGTCGTCGTATTTCAGACCGTAGGCGATCGCCGCGATGGCCGCCAGCGCGAACGACAGGCCCCAATGCAGGAGATCGATCCGCTCGACGCGGGACCATCTGGCGGTATCTCCGTAATTACCGAAGATCGACAGAATCCACAGGGCGATGAAAAGATAGAGCAGGCCCAGCACATAGGTGGAATGCCGGAAATCCGCCAGACGGGGGACGCGCCCGAGCCAGAAGCTGGCGCCGGTCAGCGCGAGGCCGAACAGGACGAAACGCAAGGGATAGTTCATTCCGAGGTAATAGGCGCCCCAACCGGAAGCATAGCCAGTTTCCGCGCCGAACCAGGAGGCCAGCGACAGGATGGCAAATACCCAGATGAGCCGGGAGGAGAGCGCCAGCCCCAGGGCGCCATAGACGATCGCCGCCAGCAGGAACAGCAGTGAAAAATGGCCGCTGCCGGTATCGAGCGCCTTGCCCAGAAAAGCGACTGAACCGGCGCACAGGAGCACCCCCAGAAAGAAAATCGCCTCATTGCTGAAGACCCGGTTCGGTTTTCTGCGCCGGCGCAAAAGGCCGAGATGAAAGACGAGCGCTGCGAACAGCGCCAGACCCAGACAGCGTATGCCATCCGGCATGTCGAAAAGCAGCTTCAGCAATTCGAGCAGGGCGCGGTCGGCAAGAACGCTGCCGACCGCGATGACGAAGCAGGCGAGGGCGACCCAGAAGGAATATTTCGCCAGCTTCTTCCAGTCGAACGGGCGAATGGTGAAACTTTGCCGTAAGCGCTCGGCCGTTTCCCGCGGGATCGTTTCTTCTTCGGCCCATTGGTCGATGACGCGACGCAGGAATTCTCCGCGGGTTTTGTCGAGGATCACGAGTCGGCTCCGTTGAACGGTCTGCAGGAAACCCTCGTCCCCGCGATGGCGATGTGGCCTTGCGCGGCGAGCGCCTGAACGATGGCGCCGACTTCCTCGTCGGAGAGCCGTTTCTGGAAGAGGGAGGCGATGGCGTTGCCCAGCGTCTTGACGGTACGCGGTTTCGGTACTTCGGGTCGCTGCAACCACGCGCGCGCGACATCGACGCGCTCCGCCGGCATTTTGTCGGAAGGCGCCGGGGCCGGCGCCGTCGAACGGGTTTCGGTTTCGGCGGGTTCCGCCGAAGCATAGGTCACGTTGCTTCCCGCGATGGCGATGTGGCCTTGCGCGGCGAGCGCCTGAACGATGGCGTCGATTTCCTCGTCGGAGAGCCGCTTCTGGAAGAGGGAGGCGATGGCGGCGCTCAGCGTCTTGACGGTGCGGGGTTTGGGTGTCTGGGGCTGCTGTAGCCAGGCATGCGCCATGTCGATGCGCTCCGGCAGCGTTTTGGCCGCGGAGGCCCTGATCATCGGTATGTCGGTGATCGACTTGACGCGATCCGATGAGACGCCCTTGCCTTTGAGGTGGCTGATGAGGGGATCGAAGCCCGTATCTCTGGACACGATATGGAAGAAGGCCGTCGGTTCCTCCGAGGCCAGTTTTCCGATGTAGTAGGCGATGTGGAAATCGAGAGCGTTCGGGCCGTTGCCCGATATCTTGACGTACTCGGCGTGAGAACCCAGTTGCTGGACCGACGCCGCGACGTCGACCGAAATCCTCGTCTGGTTTGCGCCGACGAAAATCAGCAAGCGGCAATGATCGCGCCGCAGCGGCTCCAGCGAGGCGGGTTGCACGTTCTCGAAGTCGATGAGCACATAATGGGTACGCATGGCGTTTTTCCTGTTCACGCAAACTCCATCTTCGCCACCCGGATCGCCTCCGGCGCGCAGGGCTGCAAACAAAGCCCGCAGCCCGTGCAGGCGGCGGTTTCGATGCTGGCGAAGGCGAGTTCCACTTCCTTGCCGGAGGGTTTGACCGCCTTTTCGCGGCGGATGACGTGGATGGCCGGACAGCCGATGTCGACGCAGTTGCCGCAGCCGGTGCAGGCGGCCTCATCGACCTCGTAGGGCGGCCGTTTCTCGTAGGCGTCGATCAGCACGCAGGGGCGGTTGGTGATGATGACGGACGGGCCGTCGTACTTCGTTTCCTCGCGTATCGCCTTGAAGAGCGCCGGCAGCGCGTAGGGGTCGACCACGCGGATGTGTTCGCGGGCGATGCCGAGGGCCTCCACGAGCCGGGCGAAATCGACGCGCGGCGCGGCCTCGCCGCGGATGTCGCGCCCGCTGCCGGGGTTGTCCTGCCCGCCGGTCATGCCGACCGTGCGATTGTCGAGCAAGAGCACGGTGACGTTGCCGCGGTTGTAGGCGATGTCGAGCAGACCCTGCATACCCATGTGCATGAAGGTGGAATCGCCGATGACGGCGACGATCTTCTTCTTTTCGTCGTCCGGGCCGCGGCCCTTGTCCAGCCCGAGCGCCATGCCCATCGAGGCGCCCATCGAAATGCAGGTGTCGAGCGCGTTCCAGGGATGCCCCGCGCCCAGGGTATAGCAGCCGATGTCGCCCGCGATGGTGAGGTTTTTCAGTTGCGAGAGCGTGTAATAGACGCCCAGGTGCGGACAGGCGGCGCACAGGGTCGGCGGACGCGGAAAGACCGGCAGCGCGGCGGAAGAGGGGAGGCTCGTGTCTTCCGGTTCCGGGAAGAGGGCGGCGAGGTGTTTTTTCAGGACGCGCGGCGGCAGTTCGCCCGCGGCGGGGAGGATGTCTTTTCCGCGCGCGGGGATGCCGGCGGCGCGGATTTCGGTTTCCACCAGCCGCTCGGTTTCCTCGACGACGACGAGGGTGCCGACTTCTTCGGCGAACGCGCGTACCTTCTCGATCGGCGCGGGGTGGGACAGGCCCAGTTTCAGGATCGGAGCCTGTGGGAAGGTTTCGCGCACGTGCATGTAGGCGGGGCCGGAAGTGACGAATCCCACACGTTTGTCCGCGCCGGGTTCCAGGCGGTTCAGGGCGCTCGTCTCGGATTCTTCCCGCAGGGCCTTTTCACGCGCGAACATTTCGGGGACGCGCTGTTGCGCGTTGGCGGGCACCATCACCCAGCGCGCCGGGTTCTTGACGAAACCGCCGGCGGCGCGCCGGACTTCGCGCTCGCCGGGTTCGACCAGGCATTTGACATGGCAGACGCGGGTGGTGAGCCGCAGGATGACCGGGGTCTCGAAGCGTTCGGAGAGCGCGAAGGCTTCCCGCGTCATGGCGTAGGCTTCCTGTGAGTCGGCGGGTTCCAGGACGGGCAGGTGCGCGAAGCGTCCCCAGAAGCGCGAATCCTGCTCGTTCTGCGAGGAGGAAAAGCCCACGTCGTCGGTCACCGCGATCGTGAGGCCCCCGACCACGCCGGTGAGCGTGAGCGTCATCAGCGCGTCGGCGGCGACGTTCAGGCCGACGTGCTTCATTGCGCAAAAGCTGCGCGCCCCGGCGATGGAAGCGCCGATGGCGACTTCGAGCGAGACCTTTTCATTGACCGACCATTCGGCGTAGAGATCGGGATAGCGGGCGAGGTTCTCCAGGATTTCCGTGGAGGGAGTGCCCGGATAGGCGGCGGCCACGCGCGCGCCCGCGTCCCACACGGCGCGGGCGATGGCCTCGTTGCCGGACATCAGCAGGCGGGAAGCGGGAGGCGGGATGGAGGATCGGCTGGCGCTCAAGGTTGTGTTCCTCCGGGTGAATGGTCCTGGCCTTCGTCCGCCGCGATCCCAGGCGGTGGGCGGGAAACGGACGGATCGTTTCAGGAGACGCTTTTCTATACCTAGTCAGGGGGCAGTGGACAGAGGACAGTGGTTTGAGAGGACAGAGGACAGGGGGGCTTGCGGCGCTGTCGCGCCGGATGGGATGGAAAAACCGAGCGCTCGGTTTTGCCGTCCTCTGTCCCTTGAATCCAAAAAGTAATGTTTCAAGGGAACGCTGAACAAGTGAGCAAATAGAAGAAGAAGAGAGTCAGACAAGGATTGAGACGGCGAATATGACTTAGCCCGCGTAGCCCGGACTCGTAGGTTGGACAAGGCCGCAGGCCGCCGTCCAACGGTCGTGAAAATGC
>JAITAJ010000319.1 GCA_031284185.1 Accumulibacter sp.
GGTAGAATCGGCGGCAGTTTCCCTTCGGACAGATCGCCGCGCTTGACCAAATCCTGCGACAGAAGGCCGAGATAGACGAGCATGCGCAAGGCCATCCACGGATCAGGCTCGGACTGGAACTCGAGCACCAGATAGACCCACAGCCAGCGATCCTTGAGGCGCAGACGCCAGACCATGTCGTCGTGGCGCTGCTTCTGATCTTCGCTGACGTAGCTGGCATTGACGTGTTCCAGCGTGGAGAAGTCGGCCTCGGTGATCCACTCGCCCGGCACCCAGTGGCGCAAGAGATCGCGCACCCTCTCCGGATGGGAAAAAAGGAGCTTGTAGTCGGCATCGTGGTGGGTGGTCATGACGGTCCGGTACGGTCCAGAAGACAGAGGACAGAAGACAGATCAGCTTGCGGCGCTTTGCGCCGGAGTGAGGACGAAAAACCGGGCGCTCGGTTTCTCTGTCTTCTGAACCCTGTCCCCCCTGATCAGTGCGCCGCCGGTCTTCTTCCCGGCGAGGCGGGCGGACAGTAACCGGAGATGCGGCACTGCAAGCCTTCGACCGAGGTTCCATTCTTGTATCGGGTGACCGAGCACAGCGAGATTTCGCCACGGCGGGATAGATCCTGGATGGCCTGGCGAATTTCATCAAGCGGGATATTGGTCAGCGCCGAAATTTCACTATCGAGCAGTTGCCCGTGCTTCTTGAGATGCAAAAGAATGGTGCTTGATGTCATCGTGTTTCCTTTCAACGGAACAGATTGCGCTTTCCGCCCCTCCAAGCTGCGAGCGAACCGAAAACAGGCCGCGGCATTCCCGGAGACGATGGAAAATGCGACAGACTGCGCCGCTTTCCAGCCGAAAAGAACCGAGGATGATGGCACGAGGCGCGCGGCGTAACCGGAGCCATGACATTGATTTCACGTGCTTTCATGACACCCTTGCCCTGTGATCCCGGACAGATGCGGCACCGCCGGACAGGCAGAACCGCTGTTTCATCTGAATCCGATATCGATCCGGGATCGACGCCGAGGGACGCATTTTTGACTGAAATCGACAGAAACGGGAAAATGAAAAAGGAGCCGCGATTGCCGCAACCCATCCCTCGTGTATCATTGGCTCCCCGACCTGGGCTCGAACCAGGGACCTACGGATTAACAGTCCGGCGCTCTACCGACTGAGCTATCGGGGAACAAGCGAAACGCGGATTTTAGACATAGATACCTGCCCCGTCAACGTTTTTGCCACGAAATGGACTCAAATCTCATCTACGTAAAGACCACAGCGGGTGAAAACGCGATTCAACAACGAACCCGCGTCATCCAGCGTAATGTACGGATGGTCCTCATTCTCGTCGATGGTCACTCGTCGGTTGCCGACTTGGCCCGCAAGATCGGGAATCTCCAACTGACCGAGGATGCCTTGACCGAGTTGGAAAAAGCCGGATTCATCGAACTGAAAGAGGAACCGTCGGCAATGGAAAACCAACGGGTGGATCAGGAAATCCGGGCTTCCGCGATAGAAAAAGCGATACATTCGTCGAGAACGGAGAATCATGGAAGATTCGCGTCCGACGAGCCGAAGAACAAAGCCTCGAACGCGCCAACGTCCCCGCGCTCGGCATTCGACGCCAAGGATGAAATAGATGAAATGGAGGAGGCTCCGGTCTCTCGTTTTTCTTCGCTTCCAACCGATCTGGACATGTTCGAGAAATCCCGATCCGCCGCTGACAGGCATCAGGAACCTGAACCCGAGAAGCCTGCTCATCCCAGGTTTCCCGGAGCCTCCCTTCTGGCTCAACTCAAGTCCCTGTGGGCCGGCGCGGGCCGCGTGCTCGACGACAGGCCGGTAAAGCTGAAGCCCATTCGACGGCGCACGAGGAACCGTGGGGGGACGAGCTGGCTGGCCATGTTCGTTTTCGGCTTTCTGGGGCTGCTCGCCCTGGGCGTGGCGACGATTCTGCTTTTCCCTTTCGGCATCTACGCGCCAGACCTCGAAAGGGCATTCTCCGCCGCCGTCGCCAGGCCGGTCAGCCTCCAGAAAATACACGTCGACCTCTACCCGGAACCGGCGCTGGTCCTGGGGAAGGTCCAGATCGGGAGAAACGACGACGCGATCCGGATTGGAGAAATCAGACTGCATCCCGACTTCAAATCCTTGTTCTCCGAACGAAGGGAATTGCGCAAGGTCGTCGTCAGCGGGACGCAACTTCAACTCGAACGCATCACCGGGATGCCGTCCATTTTCGCCGCGCTTGCCAAGCCGGACGATTCTCCGGGAATCGGGTTCATCCTGCTCAAAAACACGGACATTTCGTTCAGCGGGATCGCTTTGAGGAACGCGGACGCGGAAATTCAGCGGGACTCGGCGGGCAACATGCAGGCCCTGACGGCGCGGTCGGCTGACGGGAGCGTGATCCTGGAGGCCAGACCGACCGCCACGGCGATCGATCTGGCGGTGGAAGCCTATGCCTGGAGCTTCGACGCGGATTCAAGGTTCGTTTCCGACTCGTTGAGTTTCAAAGGCCATCTGGAAAAAGACACGCTGATGATTTCCGGCCTGGAGATTCGCGCTCTGGATGGCCTCATCCAGGGGGACGCCATCGTTCACGCGGGCGGCGCGAAACCGAATCTGTCGGGAAGCGTCGTCTTTGAGCGGATCAATGCTTCCAGGCTGAGCGAGGCCCTGGGGATCGGTAGAAAACTGGACGGCGTCATCATGGGAAGCGTGCGCTTTTCGGCGAATTCCGATACGTGGCCGGCGATCTTCTCCTCGATCGACGGGGAAGGTGAATTCAGCATACAGCGGGGCAGCCTCAACGGGATCGATCTCGCGGAAGCGGCGCGCCGCCGGGTTTCGGGAGTGCCCGTGCAAGGGGGAACGACCAATTTTGAGCAGATGTCCGGCAAGGTACGGCTGGGCCGGGAGAAAAACCAGTTTTACGATCTGGACATTTCTTCGGGATTGATGCGGTCGACGGGTCAGATCGACATCGGCATGGATGGACGGCTGACCGGCCAGCTTGAGCTACAGATGAAGGGAAGCGTGAACCAGACCCGCGTGCCGGTCCTGGTTTCGGGAACGCTTTTCGCGCCAACCTTGCAGGCTGGACGCTAGCCCGTCGCGGAGCGGAACCCGGTGGCGGGCATTCGCGCGAAGCCGCTCAAAACGAACCGGGAAGGGGTTTTTCTCCCTTCCCGGTGGTCATGGTCGAAACCCCGGCCGCAAGGAAGGGGTTCCGGCCTTTGTACCGCGCCTCATGGACGAAGTTTCAAACCGGAGTGAGTTTCAATGAACCGCTCGACCCTCATTGCCCTGGCCGCCTGTTCGCTGCTTCTGGGCACCTGTTCTTCCGCGCCGGTCCGTTATCACACCCTGCTTCCGGCAACGGATCGGGCATCGGTCGATCGGCATGCGTCCGGCTTTCTGATCGAGCTCCTGGCGGTCGGTATTCCGGCCCATCTGGATCAGCCGCAGCTGGTCGTGCGTCGGGGAGCGACCGGCATCGTGGTACTCGATGGCGAACGCTGGGCCGGGCCGCTGAGTGAGGAATTGCGCAACGCGCTGTCGGTCGGGCTTGCGTCCCGTCTGCAAACGCGGGACGTCGCCGGGCTTGCCAAGCCGGCGCTCAAGCCCGTGTTGCGAATACAGGTCGAAGTCCGTCGTCTCGATGTCTGGCCCGGCGATAAAGTCCGCCTCGACGCGAGCTGGGTTTTGGGGTTCGCCGACGAGGCCGCCAATGTCCGGCTGATCTGCGGCAGCCAGTTTGAAAGTCCCGTCCCGGGCGACTATCCCGAATTGGTTCTCGGGCAGCAGCGTGTCATCGCCGCGCTGGCGGAACGAATCGCCACGGACGCGCGCCGCTGGGAAAACTCGCGCGCGGCGGACTGTTCAGGTTTCAGAGGACAGAGTTCAGAAGACAGAAACTTGAGAAGACAGAAGACAGATGAATTTGCGTCGCTTCGCGCCGGGTGAGATGGAAAAACCGAGCGCTCAGTTTCCAGAAAACAAGGAAACCAAGCGCTCGGTTTTCCGTTCATCACTCTCGAAGCCGCGCCGATCGCCGCGCTCATCCTCGTCACCTCGCCCGTGACGGCCATGCTGCCGATGCGCGCCGCGATCGGAAGACGAGGAACGGGACAGGAAACGGGAGACAGCCCCTCATGACGAAGACGCTCATTCGTGCCTTGCAGGCCGACATCACCTCGCTTTCGGTCGACGCCATCGTGAATGCCGCGAACCCGTCGCTGCTGGGCGGCGGCGGCGTCGATGGCGCGATTCACCGCGCCGCCGGGCCGGAACTGTTGCGCGAATGCCGGTCGCTGGGCGGATGCCGGACGGGTCAGGCCAAACTCACCGGAGGGTATCGCCTGGCCGCCGGATACGTCATCCATACCGTCGGCCCGGTGTGGCGCGGGGGCGCGAACGGGGAACCGGAACTGTTGGCATCCTGCTATCGATGCTCGATCGAGCTTGCCGCCGCGAATGGCATCGCCACGCTGGCGTTTCCAGGCATCAGCACCGGCGTTTACGGCTACCCGATCGAACCCGCGGCCGAGGTGGCGGTCACGGCGGTTCGCTCTTCGCTGCGCGCGGACACGGGCATTCGGGAAGTCGTCTTCTGTTGCTTTTCGCCGGGCGATCTGCAAGTCTATGAGCGCGCGCTGGGCCGGAATCACGAAAAACGCTGAATCGTTTGCCGCGTTGCCGGAAATCGGGTTCAGTTCGTTGATTTTTCTGGATTCCGGCCTGGGCCGGAATGAGGATTTTTTCTTCGATCGGGACATCCCTTGATATACTTGCGCCGTTGGGACGCTGGCCGCCGCGCCGCCTCCGAATCACTGGATCGTCTGGCGCGGCAAGCGCCCGGCAAAGCGAAGGAAAGGCTCGACGCCGGTTCGTTCATCATGGGGATACACCCGTCCGGGCGCAGGCCGATTTCCCGTGAAAGTTATTTTTACAATGACAGGGAACATCATGAGTAAACAGCAATCCGCCGATTCCAGCAGCGTCGAATCCGTTCTCCGCGGTGTTGAGTCCGCGCCGATGGAACAGGTGCGTGAGCTTCTGTTCGGAGCACAGCTGAAAGACATGGAAACGCGGTTTCAGCGTCAGGAAGAACGCTCCCAGCGTGAAACCGCCGACCTTCGCAATGCCCTGAAAACACGCATCGATTCCGTGGAAAATTTCATGAAGAGCGAAGTCGCCTCGATCCTGCATCGCCTCAAGGGCGAACAGGACGAGCGCGCGGAAATCATCAAGGCCGAACAGCGTGAGCGCAATGAAAGCATGAAGACCGAACAGCGCGAGCGCGCCGAGGCGGTCGCGTCGCTATCCAAGGAACTGGCCGCCGCGAACGAGGCTTTCGAGCGCAAACTCGCCAAGCTGTCCGGCACCCTGGACAACGTCGAGCGCGAACTGCGCCAGCTCTTGCAGACGGAAAGCGGGACGCTCTCCGCCAAGATGGACGAAAGATATCAGGACGCCCTGAGCGTCCTGTCCAAGACGGCGGCGGAAATACGCGGGGACATGGTATACCGTTCCTCGTTCTCGACCATGCTCACCGAAATGGCCGTGAAACTGAGCGGCCAATGGGCGCTGGACATACCGCAGCAAAACCCGGCGGCGACGGAAAAATCCCGCTGAGGGCGTTTTCCAGGCGCGATCGATCAAACATCCCGGCGGATCAACATGTCTGACAGGGCAGGGTCTGTGTCTTTGAACGGCGAACCTGAAACCCCGACGCTCGGGGAGGTGCCGGACATCCCCGCGCGGACGGGCGAAAATACCGTGGCCGGGGCCGGCCCGCGCCCGGACGGCGACCCCGCTTTTCAAAGGCTCAGGGAACTCCTCTTTCTGCGCGAGATGGAACTTCTGCGCGCGCTGGAAAAGCGTCTGGACGATCCCGTCCAACACGCGCGGGAAACCAGCGAGGTGATTGCCGAGGCCGTGCTGCTCCGGGCGCAGAAGGACAACATGCTGTACACCGCGCTCGAACCCATGGCGGAGAAACTCTTCAAGGAAGCCTTGCGCCGAAGCCCGATGGACTTCGTCAACGCGCTCTTCCCGATCATGGGCCCCGCCATCCGGCGATCCATCGCGGAAACCTTCCGATCCATGCTGGAAGGCTTCCACAAGACCGTGGAGCTGGTCTTTTCCTGGAAAGGCTTGCGCTGGCGGTGGGAAGCCCTGCGCACGGGGATGAGCTTCAGCGAGCTGGTATTGCTGCACACGCTGCTGTACCGGGTGGAGCAGATATTTTTCATCCACGCGGAAACCGGCCTCGTCCTGAACCACGTTTTCGACGAAGGCGTGGCGACCCAGGACGCGGACATGGTCTCCGCCATGCTCACGGCCATTCAGGATTTCGCGCGCGACTGCTTTGCCAGCGAACAGGGAGGCAGCCTGGATTCCCTGCAACTGGGCGAATTCGGCATTCTGGTGGAAAGGGGGACGACCGCCTATCTGGCCTGCGTGGTTCGCGGCACGGTGCCCCTGGAATTCAAGCAAAAGTTGAGGGATACCATGATCGCCATGCAGATCAAGTATGCCGACGACCTGAACGCCTTCACCGGCGACAGCGGGAAATTCGCCGCTTCCCGCTGGGAACTGGAAGACCTTCTGGACACCCGGCTCGCGGACACGGGCGCGCCGCTGCCCCTCTGGGTCAAGCTGATGCCGATGGCGGTGGGTCTGCTGCTGGCCGCCGGCGCGGGTTATTGGTGGTACGAGGCCCGGCAGCGCGACATCGAGCGCCGATACATGGAAGAAAGCCTGGTTCAGGTGGGCAAGGAACCGGGCATTCTGCTGGTGGAAGCCCGGCGGGATGACGTCAATCATTGGGAAGTGATCTACCAGAAAGACCCGCTCGCCAAGGACCCCAAAACGCTCCTGGATGCCAGGGGAATCGACCCTGGAACATACACCATGCTGTTGATTCCTTTCGTCTCGTATGAGACGGACATGGTGACCCGGAGGGTGAAGGAGCGCATCGACCCGCCGGAAAACGTGAGCATGGAATTCGACGGAGACGGTACCCTGCGTCTGCGCGGCAAGGCTTCGATGGGCTGGATTCTGCAAGCCCGTCAGGAAGCGCTGGCCCTGCCCGGAGTGGAGAAGGTCGACATGTCCGGGCTGACCGACCCGCGCATCGATGAGTTGAAACGCATGATCGCCCTGGTGGAAGGCACGGTGGTGGAGTTTCCGCTGGGCAAGGACGTGCCCGTGCCCGAAGACGCCGGCAAGCTGGCCAGGGCGATGGACACCCTCTCGGCGATCGAAAAGCTGGCCGGCGGCATGAACGTATCCGTCAACCTGACGGTTTACGGACACGCCGACGCCACCGGCAATGACAAGCGTAACTACGAAATAAGCCAGGCCAGAGCCAGAACCATCGCCGCCATGCTGTACGCCCGCGGTTCGAGTATGCCCATTGCCATGTATGGTCTGGGAGCGGACTATGCCAACAGGGAAGGCGCCGAAAATGGCGGCAAAAATCACCCTCGCGGAGAAACATCGGAATACACTGGCGACCGGGCCAGCCGGAAAGTGGAGTTGAAGGTACACTTGGCACAGCTTCCATCCGATGCCGGTGTGCTGAATCTCCTGCGTTGAATCGGAAAAGCTCATTCAAAGACAAGACAGGCGTTGCATGATCAACAAAAAAGTTTGCATGATAGGCGCGTTTTCCGTCGGGAAGAGCGCGTTGGTCGAGAGGTTCGTGCGCTCGGTGTTTTCCGATCGCTACCTTTCCACCGTGGGGGTGAAAATCAGCAAAAAGACGGTCAACGTCGATGACACCGATCTGACCGTGGTGTTATGGGACATGGAAGGCAAGGATGATTTCGCGGACGTCAACATGTCGTATCTTCGGGGAGCCATGGGGTTTTTCGTGGTCGTGGACGGCACCCGCAAGGAAACGCTGGACATGGCGCTGCATCTGCGCAAGCTGGCCTTGGACAAGGCCGGCGACATACCTCATGCCATGCTCATCAACAAGGCCGACCTGAAGTGGGAGGTCACCGACGATCAGCTCGCCTCTCTTGAAGCCACCGGCATTCCGATCATCAGAACCAGCGCGAAAACCGGCCACGCGGTCGAAGAAGCCTTCGTTTCGCTGGCCAGGGCCATGATGAAAGACTGAGGCCGTTTTATGGGAACCCCAACCTTTTCTCCGACACAGGTGCCTATGTCCGTCCAAGACGACCGGTTGGCCATCGCCATTTTGCGGCAGATGGACATCGCCATCATCAGAAGGATCGATCCGTGGCGCTATGAGCTTTTCGGCGAACCGCCCGACGGCTTCACGAAGTTTTTCCGTCTGGACGAGTCGTCCGAGGAATTCTGGAAGCGATCCGAGATGCTGGATTTCTTCATGGAGGACGTGGAGGATTATTTCGCGCAGGGCAAGACGGGCGGCATTTCTTCCGGGGTATGGCATGAAGTGGACTCCGATCTGGAAGAAATCTCCTTCGTGGCCTATGCCCTCGATCTTGCCGACGAGCAGTTGGTCGTCGTGCGCATCCTGGGCGATGAATACCAGGAGAAGGTTCGCATTCTGCAGCGTGCCCGGCAGAATCTGCTGGAGCGCCACCGTCTGAACGTGGACCTCAACATGTACAAGCAAAGATCCCGGCGGGACGGTCTGACCGGGCTGTTCAACCGGGCCACTTTCGACGATCTGTTGCAGCAGAACATGGCCATTTCGGAAAAGACCGGCGCCAGATTTTCCCTGATCCTCATCGACATCGACGATTTCAAGAGAATCAACGACACTTACGGTCACGTGACCGGGGACATGGTGCTCTCCGGCATCGGGCAGCTGTTGCAGACCATTCTGCGCCGGGAAGACGCGGCCTGCCGTTATGGCGGGGAAGAATTCGCCATCCTGGTCCAATATGCCAATCGGAACCAGGTGACCAATGCGGCGGAAAAGATCCGCAGGCAGGTGGAGAAATACCCGTTCAACCTGTCGCCGCCGATTTCCGTGAGCATCGGCGGCGGCACGTACCAGTTGACCGAGACGGCGGAGAGTTTCATCAACCGGGTCGATTCGGCGCTCTACGAGGCCAAGCGCAACGGCAAGAACCGGGTCGTCGTGCTCTGATCGCGGCGGGTAATCTTCGTGGGGCAGGATGTTCAGAGGACAGAGGTTTGAGAGGACAGAAGACAGAGGTTAGAGAGGACAGAAGACAGATGAGTTTGCGGCGCTTCGCGCCGGATGAGAACGAAGAACCAAGCGCTCGGGTTCAGAGGATAG
>JAITAJ010000358.1 GCA_031284185.1 Accumulibacter sp.
GAGGGTGATCCGTCCGCCCACGGGACGATTGCCATCGTCCCCTACGCCGCCGTCTGGATGGACACGTCGCTTTGCTCGCATCAACCCGACGCTGAACCCGAGCGCCCGGTTTTTCCATCCCCCCCGGCGCGACAGCGCCGCAAACTCATCTGTCTTCTGTCCCCTCAAACCGCTGTCCTCTGAAACCCGAGCACCTGGTTTTCTGTCCTCTGAACGGCGCGACAGCGCCGCAAGCTCATCTGTCTTCTGTCTTCTCAAATCGCTGTCTTCTGAAACCCTGTCTTCTGAACCCGACCGCTATAATCTCGCATCGACAACCCATTCGAGGCGCGCATGAAAAACGATCCGGAACCGGGCATCGACGGCCCGTCAAAGAAGCGCTACGGCGTCGTCGACGGGCCGGCGGCGGTACGATTCTCCGAACACTTCAGCGCCGCGCTGGCTTCCCGTTTCGGGGAAGAATCGCCGGACGTCCTGCTTTCGCGCCGCGCCGAAAATGAAGCGGCGGCTGGCCGACCGGCGGTCGATTCCCTGACCGCCCTGAAAATCCGCGTCTTCGACGCGGCGCGGGCGTTCGAGCGGGATCGGATCGACGCCGTTCTATTGCCGTGCTTCACCAGCCAGACCTTCATCGAGGAAATCGAGGCCGAAACCACCGTGCCCATCGTCAGGCTCATCGATCCGCTGCTGGCGGAGTTGCGGCGGCGGCATCCGGCGGGCGGACGGATCGGCGTCATTTGCGCGAACCCTTTGCGCGCGTGCCGGTTTTTCGAGCGCCATTTCCCGCGGGAAAACTGGACGCTGCTTCATCCGGCGGACAGCGCCCTCGAGGGCGATGCCGATCCGGTCGAACGGCTGACCGACGCTTGCCGTGATCTCACGCGGCAAGGCGCCGAATCGATCCTCGTCGGCGATACGGCGCTGGCGGTCGCCGCGGAAAGTTTGCAGGCCCTGGGCTTCCCCGTCGTCGATGCGCTGCGGCTCTATGCCGAATACGCGGCGGCGGCGCCATTGGCAAGACGGGCCAGGCCGTTCAAGATCGGTATCGTCGGCGGGGTGGGGCCGGCGGCGACCGTCGATTTTCTCGACAAGATCGTGCGCAACACGCCGGCCCGGCGCGATCAGGAACATCTCAAGGTGGTCGTCGAACAGAATCCGCAGATTCCCGACCGGACCGCGCACTTGCTGAGCGGAGGCGCCGACCCGACGATCGCGCTCTACGCCGCCTGCAAACGGCTGGAAGCCGACGGCGCCGACATCGTCGCGATTCCGTGCAACACGGCACATGCCTTCGTCGCGCGCATCCAGCCCTTCCTGTCGATTCCGATCGTGAACATGCTGCTCGAAACGGTCAGGTACATCCAGCGGAATCATGGCGGGCGCGCGAAGGTCGGGCTGCTGGCGACCAGCGGCACGATCGCCAGCCGCGTTTACCACGAGGTGATCATTCCAGCCGGATTCGAGGTGCTCGTCCCCGACGCGGAAAATCAGCACGGGGTGATGAACGCGATCTACGGCCCCAAGGGGGTCAAGGCCGGATTCACCGAGGGCGAATGCGCCGAGGAATTGCGGCGGGCCTTGATCTCGCTGGTACGGCGCGGCGCGGAAGTGATCATTCTCGGCTGCACCGAACTGCCGCTGATACTGGCGCAGAATGAGGCGTTTCCCGCCGCCGGCAAGACCGTGGCCGTGCTCGATCCGACCGACATCCTGGCCAGAAAATGCGTCAGCCTGGGCCGGCAGACGGGGTGAAGCTCCCAGCCTTGCCGCCCGAAACCCGGCGCTGCCAGATGAAAGTTCGCGCCTTTGCGTCGCGGTTTACCGCAGTGTATCCGCTCGACTGCGGCCTTCCGCGCCACTTTGTCACCGGCGGCGGGTGTACGGTATCCTCATCGAATCCGGCGGTTTCCGGCGCTTCGGCCCGGAGCTTTTTTCAACGGCGATCATGAAGCCTCTTCCTGCCTCCTCCTCTGCCTCCTCTTTTATGACTCTGAATTTTGCCCATCGCGGATTCAGCGCGCGCTACCCCGAGAACACTCTGCTGGCTTTTCGTCAGGCCATCGCGGCCGGCTGCGACGGCATCGAGCTGGACGTGCATCTGAGCCGGGACGGCACGCCGGTGATCATCCATGACGAAGATACCTTGCGTACCACGGGAGTGCCGGGGCAGGTGGGCGAATCGCTCTATTCCGATCTGCGCCGGCTCGACGCCGGGCAGGGCGAGCCGGTGCCTTCCCTGGAAGAATATCTGGATCTCGTGGCCTCCCTCCCCGTGATCACCAATATCGAACTGAAAAACGACCGTGTCCATTATGCCGGGCTGGAAGAGAAGGTGCTGGACATGACGCGCCGCCGCAAGCTGGAGCGCCGGATCATCTTTTCTTCCTTCAACCACGATTCCGTCATCAAGTGCAAGGCTCTGGCCCCGGACAGTCCCTGCGGCTTTCTCATCGAACAGGCGGTGGAAGACCCCGCCGCCTATCTGCGCCGCCACGGCGTGGAATATTTCCATCCCGATTACAGGCTTCTGAGCGGGCCTTTCGGCGAGGCGGCCTTCAGGGACAGGCTCGCGCTGCACGTCTGGACGGTGAACGACCGGGACGGTTTCGACGATCTGCTTTACCGGCAAGTCCGGGGTATCATTACCAACGATCCGCCGCTTCTGAATGAAATCAGGGGGCGGCAGGGTCTGACATAACGTTGTAATTTTTCCTGTTTACGATACCGATCGCTATTTCAACTCAAACTCGAAGGATGAAAAATGTCTATGTTCAAGCGTTTTCTGGCCGTTCTGGCCCTGAGTATCCTGTCTTTCGGCATCTTCGCCGCGCCGGTCAAGATTCAGTTCTGGCATGGCATGGGTGGGGAACTGAACGACATTACCAACGATCTGGTGAAGAAATTCAACGACTCGCAGGATAAATACGTGGTCGAGCCGGTTTACAAGGGCACTTACGACCAGGTGATCACCGCTTCCATCGCCGCCTTCCGGGCCAAGCAGGCGCCGCACATCGTGCAGGTGTTCGAGGTGGGCACGGCTACCATGATGGCCGCCAAGGGCGCCATCCGCCCGGTGCACGAACTCATGGCCAACAGCGGGGTCACGCTGGATACGGCCTCCTTCCTGCCGGCCATCGCCAGTTATTACAGCACGCCCGACGGCAAACTCCTTTCCATGCCTTTCAACTGTTCCACCACGGTGCTCTATTACAACAAGGACGCCATGCGCAAGGCTGGACTCGATCCGGAAAAATTCCCGGCCACCTGGCCCGAGGTTTATGAAGTGGCCAAAAAGATCAAGGAATCCGGCGGGGCCAAATTCGGTTACGTTTCCGGCTGGCAAGCCTGGGTGCAACTGGAAAGTTTTTCCACCTGGCACGACGTGCCTTTTTCCAGCAAGGAGAACGGCATGGCCGGCCTGGATACCCGTCTGGCCGTCGATTCCCCACTGCACGTCAAACACGTCACTTTCCTGAAAAAGATGATGGATGAGGGCATCATGACCTATACCGGCAGGAAGTCGGAACCCATCAATACCTTCACCAACGGTGAGGCGGGCATCCTGACCAATTCTTCCGGTTCCTATGCCGCGGTCAAACTGGGGGCGAAATTCGATTGGGGCGTGGCGATGATCCCCTATTGGCCCGACGTGGCCGGCGCTCCGCAGAATACCGTCATCGGCGGGGCCACCCTCTGGGTCATGGCCGGACATCCCAAGGCCGAGGAAATCGGCATCGCCGAGTTCTTCAAGTTCCTGCTCCAGCCGGAAAACCAGATGAATTTCCACAAGATCACCGGCTACCTCCCGCTGACCAAGGATGCCTTCGAGCTGACCAAGGCTTCCGGCTTCTACGAGGAGAACCCCGGCACGGATCAAGGCATCCTCTCCCTCTCGCTGAAACAGCCCACGCCCAATTCCAAGGGCTTGCGCCTGGGCAACATGGTACAGATCCGCGACGTGGAAGATGAAGAACTGGAAGCCGTATGGTCCGGCAAGAAGCCGCCCCAGCAGGCGCTGAGCGATCTGGTCAAGCGCGGCAACGAGATTCTGACGCGCTTCCAGGCGGCGAACAAGTAATGCCATCGGGAGAAGGGCCTTGCCCTTCTCCCTCCAGAAGCCCATCGAGGGCCGCCGTCTCTTCTCGAGTATTTCCGTTTTCTTCCAGTCCGCCGGTTTCGAGAGTCTCCCATGCAGGAAAAACGCTATGCCTTCGCCGCGCCGCGCGATTTCGCGCTGGCAGTGTGCTTCATTCTGCCGCAGCTCGTGGTGACCGGCCTCTTTTTCTTTTATCCCGCCGGGCAGGCGGTGCTAGGCTCCTTTTTCATGGAAGACGCCTTCGGGCTGTCCAAGGAGTTCGTCGGGCTGGAAAATTACCGGCGCCTGGCGGAAAGCGGCGAATACCTGCATTCGGCCTGGGTGAGCCTCGTCTTCAGCCTGAGCACGGTCCTGCTTTCCATGGGCCTCGCCCTGGTGCTGGCGGTCACGGCGGACCAGGCCATCAAGGGCGGCAAGTTCTACAAGAGCGCGGTGATCATCCCCTATGCCGTGGCTCCGCCCCTGGCCGGCGTGCTCTGGATGTTCCTCTTCAACCCGTCCGGCGGCGCCATGACCCGGATACTGGCCGGCCTCGGCGTGAGCTGGAATCACATGCTCGACGGCGATCAGGCCATGATCCTCATCATCATTGCCGCTTCCTGGAAACAGATTTCCTATAACTTCCTCTTTTTCCTGGCCGGCCTGCAAGCCATCCCCAAATCGCTCATCGAGGCAGCGGCCATCGACGGCGCGGGTTTCTGGCGGCGCTTCCTGGGCATCGTCTTCCCGCTGCTTTCGCCCACCACCTTTTTCCTGCTGGTGGTCAACACCATCTACACCCTGTTCGAGACCTTCGGCATCGTCCACGCCGTCACCAGCGGCGGCCCGGCCCAGGCGACCTCCACCCTGATCTACAAGGTTTACAACGATGGTTTCGTCGGGCTCGATTTCGGCGGGTCTTCCGCCCAATCCGTGGTGCTCATGATCATCGTCATGGCGCTGACTTTCGCGCAATTCCATTTCGTGGAAAAAAAGGTCGCCTACCAATGAGCGAGAAATGCCATGGTTGAACACAAGGGCGCGCATTCGGTCATCAGCCATCTCATCCTCCTGCTGGGCGCCCTCCTGGTGCTCTTCCCCCTCTACATCGCGCTGGTGGCCGCCAGCCACCCGGCGGAAGCGCTGATCGGCACGACCCCGCTGTGGTTCGGCCCCAGGCTGTCCGAAAACTTCGGCTCCGTGCTCGGACACGGTCTACAGGCCGCCGGCGGCGCGCCGGTCTGGCGCATGTTGCTCAACAGCACCATCATGGCCGTGGGCATTTCATTGGGCAAGATACTCATCTCCCTGCTCTCCGCCTTCGCCATCGTCTATTTCCGTCTGCCCGGACGCCAGATCTGTTTCTTTCTCATCTTCGTCACCCTCATGCTGCCGGTGGAAATCCGCATCGTGCCCACCTTCGAGGTCGCCAACCACCTGGGCCTCATCAACAACTACCCGGGACTGATCTTCCCGCTCATCGCCTCGGCCACGGCCACTTTCCTCTACCGCCAGTTCTTCCTGACCATCCCCGACGAGCTCCTGGAAGCGGCGCGCATCGACGGAGCCGGCCCCTGGCGCTTCTTCCGCGACGTGGTTCTGCCGCTTTCACGCACCAATACCGCGGCACTGTTCGTGGTCACCTTCATCTACGGCTGGAATCAATACCTCTGGCCGCTTTTGATCACCAATCAGGAGAGCATGTATACAGTGGTCATGGCCATTCAGCGCATGGTCAACGTGCCGGACGCGCCCGTCGAATGGAACCTGGTCATGACGACCGCCCTTCTGGGTCTGCTCCCGCCCCTGCTGGTGGTGCTGGGGATGCAGCGTCTCTTCATCAAGGGTCTGATTGAAACGGAAAAGTGAGGGCGGCATGGCCGGAATCGAATTGCGCAAGGTGGTCAAGAATTTTGGCAAGACCCAGGTGATCGAGGGGATCAGCCAGAGCGTGCCGGACGGCACCTTTCTGGTCATCGTCGGGCCGTCCGGCTGCGGCAAGTCCACCGTGTTGCGCCTCATCGCCGGTCTGGAAGAAGTGACCAGCGGGGAAATCTTCATCGGAGAGCGCGACGTCGCCCGCCTGGAGCCAAAAGACCGGGACGTGGCCATGGTCTTTCAGAATTACGCGCTCTACCCGCACATGAGCGTGCGGGAAAACATCTGTTACGGCCTGAAGGTGCGCGGCCTTCCAAAAGCGGAACAGGAACGGCGGCTGGCCCTGGCCGCCGACATGCTCGGCCTTTCCGAATATCTGGATCGCTCGCCCAGGCAGCTTTCCGGGGGGCAGCGGCAGCGCGTGGCCATGGGCCGCGCCATCGTCCGGGAAGCGGCGGTGTTCCTCTTCGACGAACCTCTCTCCAACCTGGATGCCAGCCTGCGCAACCAGATGCGGGTGGAACTGCGCCGTCTGCATGAACGCCTGGGTACGACCAGCATCTACGTCACCCATGACCAGGTGGAAGCCATGACTCTGGCGCAGCGCATCATGGTCATGAATCAGGGCCACGTGGAACAATATGGGACGCCGGATGAGCTTTATCTTTCCCCGGCGACGGTTTTCACCGCCCGTTTCATCGGCTCCCCCAACATGAACATGCTCCGGGCCAGCCTGGAGCGGGGCCGGCTGAAACTGCCGGGCGGAACCTTTCTGCCCCCGATTCCCGCCACGGATGCGGCATTTACCGGACGCGCCGGGGAAATCCTTCTGGGCGTGCGGCCGGAAGACCTGCTGCCGGCGGGAGAAAACGCTCCGGAAACCCTGCGCTGCCGGGTGGAACTGGTCGAGGTCCTGGGGGCGGATACCCTGGTTCATTGCGCCCTCCCGAACGAGGCCGAGGGCCAGGAACCCATCATCGCCCGCCTGGAAGGTTCCAGCCGCCCGGGGCCGGGCGACGTCATCCATCTGGGCATTCGCCACGGCAAGGCCCATCTTTTCGACCCGGTCACGAAAAAGAGGCTGGCGGTCTGAACGGTTTCACAACCGTTTCGCCATTCGCCGGTATCCGGGTCGGATTCGCTCTGATTTGAACGGGCTTCTCGTGAGTTCGGAGAAACGGTCGGCATGATCAGCGTCGTGGCGCTCATCCCCGAGTGCGAGGGGGCCGCGCGGGATTGGGCGCGACGGCTCGGCTTGCCGCTCGGCGGACGGGAAACGTATCAATTACAGGTCGGGCCGGACGGATTGCGGCTCGCCTGGGCCGGTCCCGACGCGCCGCGGCCGATCCGTGTGGATTTCACGGCGGGAGCGGCGGCGCACCGGCGGCGGTTCGGGGGCGGCAACGGACAGATGATCGCCCGGGCCGTCGGCGTCGCGTCCGGGATACGCCCCACCGTCCTGGACGCCACCGCGGGACTCGGGGGCGATGCCTTCGCGCTGGCGAGCCTGGGGTGCGAAGTGACGCTGATCGAACGGCATCCGCTGATCGCCGTTCTGCTCGAAGACGGCCTGCGCCGGGCGCTGGACGATTCCGCCACGGCGCCGGTCGTCACGCGCATGAGGCTGCGCCGGAGTGACGCCATCGCGGCGATGCGGGACTGGCCGGATGAAGCGCCGCAGGTCGTCTATCTGGACCCGATGTTTCCGCGACGCGGCAAGAGCGCGTTGGCGAAGAAGGAAATGCGTCTTTTTCGTCCGCTCGTCGGTGACGACGACGACGCGCCCGCGCTGCTGGAAGCCGCGTTGTCGCTGGCTTCGCACCGTGTCGTCGTGAAAAGGCCGCGTCATGCCGCGGCGATCGGCGGCGTGGCGCCGGGCTACGCGCTGGCGGGGAAGTCGAGCCGTTTCGACGTCTATCCGAAGCGTTCGTTCGGTTCAAAAGGCAGGGCGCCCGCCTGATGACCCATTTTTATCCGCGTGTTTGTTTTGAATAAACCGCGCGGTTATAGTATCCTATAGAGGTGTCTCATCAGCGCGAGCGAACTGATGAGCCAAGCGAGGCGGATGCTTGGACACCGCCGTTTCCGGCAGCCTCGCCGGAATCCCCGAAGGCATGAGTTTGGAACCGAGCTAAAGAATTCCCGATTTTTGCCGTCATAGTAGGGACGAAAAGAAATATCATCGAAAGGAGAGAATCATGGACGTATCGAATATTTCAAATCTGTCGACTTCCATCGCGGCGACGAAGACCAATTCGGCCACGGGCATCGCCGTCCTGAAGAAGGCCCTCGACACACAGGCATCCTCGGCGGCGGGGCTGATTCAGGCCCTGCCACCGCTGCCTTCCAACACGAACATCGGGCGCAACATCAACATCAAGGCTTGACAGGGGATAGAGGATAGAAGTCAGAAGACAGATAATTTGCGGCGCTTCGCGCCGAAAGAGATGGAAAAAACCGGGCGCTCGGAGCCTCTGCCCCTTCCAGGGGACAGAAGATGGAAAAACCGGGCGCTCGGGGTCTTTATCCTTTCCAGGGGACAGAAAACGGATCGGTACTTTCGGCTTGCGCCAAAAGTACCGATCTCTCTCTCTCACATCTGCCGGAGCGCCCTCTCCCGCAAGCCATAGGTATCTACCCACCCCTGATTCAGCGAGAAATCCGCAGGGGCGCGTTGCGCGCGCCCGCCGTGCCTTGAACCATCGACAGCGGTTCAATATCCGCCCCTACAAGCAGACGCCTTCGGTATTACGACACCCGATCAGCGCCTCCTGAAAAAAATATCTTTCATCCAGGGCGGCGGCAAGCGTCATGTTCCTTGGGGGGAGTGGATTAGGGCGTGTTCACTCTAATTTTCAAAAATCTGTGATGCTTGGGGAATGGAAATCACTGAAGCGCAATATCACCAGATTGAGGACTGTCTGCCGCGCCAGCGTGGAAACGTCAGCCTGTCGAATCTTCAAGTCCTGAACGCGATCCTGTATGTAAGCGAGCACGGCTGCAAATGGCGCGGGTTGCCAGAGCGGTTTGG
>JAITAJ010000398.1 GCA_031284185.1 Accumulibacter sp.
CCGGCCAGCGCCGCCTCGATGTCCTTGTCGGCGCGCACGGCGAATGCGTCGAATCCGCAGCGCCTCAGAAAAAACAGTTGATCCCGCAACACGTCGCCGATGGCGCGCAGCTCGCCCGCATAAGCGTAGCGTTCGCGCAGGAGACGCGCCGTCGAGTAGGCGCGCCCGTCGGTGAATTTCGGGAAATTGAGGGCGACGACGGCAAAATGGCGAAGGTCGGCGGCGATCGCCTCCGGCCCTTCGTGGCTGTCGAGCCAGACCCCGATCGGCCGGCCACGCGCCAGAATCTCATCCTTGCGCGTCTGCCAGACGGACAGCGGCACGATGGCCTCTTCGGGCAAGGCCGGGACGGACGCTCCATCCCCGACCGGCACGACCTGCCACGCATCATCGACGACGCGGCCATCCCTGATGATCCTAGACATGGGCGGCTCCCGTTTTGGCGGCGGCGGCCTTCCCGCGCCCGCGCCCGGCATAGGCGCGTTCCCGGAACGGCTCGACGCCGAGGCGCCGCAAGGTATCGACGAAGCGCTCGCCCGCGGCGCGGCGTTCGAGGTAAAGGGCGATCAGCGCGTCGATGACGTCCGGCACCTCATCCGCCGCGAACGACGGCCCGATGACCTCGCCGATCGCCGCGTCCTTGCCGTGCCGTCCGCCGAGGGTGATCTGATACCACTCCTCGTCGTTCTTGTCGACGCCGAGAATGCCGATGTTGGCGACGTGATGGTGGCCGCAGGAATTCACGCAGCCGGAAATGTTCAGCGAAATCTCGCCGAGATCACGCAATCGGCCGGGATCGGCAAAACGCTCGTGCAGGGCCAGCGCGATCGGCACCGAGCGGGCGTAGGCCAGGCCGCAGAGATCGCCGCCGGGACAGCAGATGATGTCGGTCAAGAGGCCGACGTTGGCCGTCGCCAGACCGTGCGCGCGCGCTTCCCGCCACAGCTCGGGCAGATCGCGCCGGCGAACGTCCGGCAGAACCAGATTCTGCTCGCGCGCGACGCGCAGCTCGCCGAAACCGAAACGCTCGGCCAGTCCGGCGATGGCCTCCATCTGCGCGGCGGTGACGTCGCCGGGCGCCTTGCCCGGCGCCTTCAGCGACAGCGTCACGGCGGCGTAGCCGGGCATCCGGTGCGCATGGACGTTGCGCTTCATCCAGGCGGCGAACGCCTCGTCCCGCGCCACGGCGTCGGTCAAGGCCGGCGGATCCCCGGCGGGCAGCGGCTCGTAGGGCGGCGGCGCGAAATGCGCGGCCACACGCGCGAATTCTTCCTCGGTCAGCGTCGCCGGACCGTCCCTGAGATGAGACCATTCCTCCTCGACCTGACGCGCGAATTCCCTGGCGCCGAGCGCGTTGACCAGAATCTTGAGACGCGCCTTGTACAGCTTGTCGCGGCGGCCATGACGGTTGTAGACGCGCAGCAGCGCGTCCAGATAGGTGAGCAGGTGACGGCGCGGCAGGAAATCGCGCACCGGATGGCTGACGAACGGGGTGCGTCCCAGGCCGCCGCCGGCGAACACGCGAAACCCGATTTCGTCCTCGCCGTGGCCCGGAACGCGCAGCAGTTGCAGGCCGACGTCATACACGCGGCTCAGGGCGCGGTCTTCGTCCGCGGCATTGACGGTGATCTTGAACTTGCGCGGCAGGAAGGCGAATTCAGGATGCAGAGTCGACCACTGGCGCAGAATTTCGCAGTACGGGCGCGGATCGGCAAGCTCGTCGGGCGCGACGCCGGCGAACTTGTCGGTGGAAATGTTGCGGATACAGGCGCCCGAGGACTGGATGGCGTGCATGTCGACGGTCGCCAGTTCGGCCAGAATGTCCGGCGTCCGCTCGAATTTCGTCCAGTTGAGCTGCATGTTCAGGCGCGTCGTGAAATGGCCGTAGCCCTTGTCATAGCGCCGCGAAACGTCGGCGAGCTTTCGGAGTTGCGCCGAAGAAAGCTGACCATACGGAATGCCGACGCGCAGCAAGGGGCCGTGACGTTCGATATACAGACCGTTCTGCAATCGCAGGGGACGCAGCTCCTCATCGGAGAGATCGCCCGCGAGATTGCGGGCGACCTGGTCACGATACTGGGCGACGCGCGCGTTCACGATCTGCCGGTCAATACTGTCGTAGCGATACATGGCGGTTCATTTCATGGAGGTCGGGAGTCGTCGATGCGCCTATGGTAATCTGTACGGCTTGAGCAAAAAAGAATATTAAGTTAAGTTATTAGAACAAAATGTTCTTTGGGTCGTGAAATGAAATTACAGCAGTTGCGCTATCTGGTCGAAGTGGCGCGGAGCGGCCTCAACGTATCGGAAGCCGCCGAAATCCTGTTCACCTCGCAGCCGGGCATATCGAAGCAGATCAAGATGCTCGAAGACGAGTTGGGTGTCGTGGTTTTCGAGCGCAGCGGCAAGCGGCTGACGGCGGTGACCGAGCCGGGCCGGCGCGTGCTCGACATCGCCGGGCGTGTTCTCCAGGAAGTCGCCAACATCAAGCGGGTCAGCGAGGAATACGCCGGCGGCGACAGCGGCAGTCTGGTCATCGCCACCACTCACACGCAGGCGCGTTACGCCTTGCCGGCGGTGGTCACCCGATTCATCGAACGCTACCCGAAGATCCGTCTGTCGATGCACCAGGGCAATCCGACGCAGGTCGCCGAATGGACGCTCAAGGGCGAAGCGGACATCGCCATCGCCACCGAATCGCTGGATCGTTATCCGCAACTGGTGATGCTGCCCTGTTACCAATGGGGGCACAGCATCGTCGCGCCGGACGGGCATCCGATCCTGAAGGACACCGAGGTCACGCTGGCCGCCCTGTCGCGCTGGCCGCTGATCACCTACGATCCGGCGTTTGCCGGTCGTTCCCTGATCAATCGGGCCTTCGAGCGCGCGGAACTCACTCCCAACATCGTCCTGGCCGCCATCGATGCCGACGTGATCAAGACCTACGTCAACCTGGGTCTGGGTCTGGGCATCATCGCCGGCATGGCCTACGATCCCGCGCGTGATCAGGGCTTGCAGGCGCGTGACGTTTCCCCGTTGTTCGGACTCAACACCACGCGCATCGGGCTGCGCCGGGGAACCTATTTGCGCCGTTTTGAATACGACTTCATCGAACTGTTTGCCTCGCACCTGTCGAAGCGTGCCGTCGACATGGCGATGGAAGGCACGGGAGCGGACGATGCGTATCAGCTTTGATGGATCGGGCCGTCCGCAAAGCCTCGTGGCCCGGATCGTCGGCGCCGTGCTCGGCGTGCTCGCGTTCGGCGTGGCGGTGGCCTTCTCGGTGTTCGTCTTCGTGGGCCTCGCGCTGGCCGGACTGATGGTCTGGGGCGGGTTCTGCTGGAAGACGCGCGCCCTGCGGCGGACGATGCGGGAAGAGAGGCGCGCGCGGAGGGACCGGGCGCCCGCCGGCGATCGGCCAGGCCGGTCCGGCGGCGCCGTCATCGAAGGCGAGGCGGTACGAGTTTCAGAAGACAGAGGTTAGAGAGGACAGAAGACAGAGGGGCTTGCGGCGCTGTCGCGCCGGGGGAGATGGAAAAACCGGGCGCTCGGGGTCAGAGGACAGTGGTTTGAGAGGACAGAGTTTCAGAGGACAGCGGTTTGAGAGGACAGAGTTTCAGAGGACAGCGGTTTGAGAGGACAGAAGACAGATGAGTTTGCGGCGCTGTCGCGCCGTTCGATACGATTCCCGGACAAGCGAAGCAGTTCCAAGCTACGCTCGCTGGCTGGAACAAAAAATACGAAAGGCTTTT
>JAITAJ010000004.1 GCA_031284185.1 Accumulibacter sp.
GTGCCGCTGGTCACCCCGACCAGCCAGATCGTCGGCGTGCAGACCGTGAACAACGTGCTCTACGACACGCCGGAAGAGCGCTACAAGATGATCACCGCGCAGGTCAAGGATCTGTGCTACGGCCTGTACGGCAAGACCGCCATCCCGATCGACCCGGAAGTGCAGAAAAAGGCATTGAAGGGCTATCCGCGCGGCGAGCAGCCGATCACCTGTCGGCCGGCCGAAGTCCTGGAACCCGAACTCGAAAAGGCCGGAAAGGACATCGGCGATCTCGCGGCGGACACCGACGATCTCCTCACTTATGCGCTCTTCCCGGTGACCGGCAAGAAATTCCTCGAATGGAAATACGGCCGCGCCGAAGCGCCGGCCAGCGTCAAGCCGATCACTCTGGAACAGGTGAAGAAGACCGACGCGCTCGTCAAGAAGGCCAAGGCTGGTGAACTCGTCGAGAAGAAGGCCGACGCGCCGGCCAAGTCCGAGCGTCTGCGCAGCTTCAACGTCTTTGTCGACGACGAATACTTCAATGTCGAAGTCGACCCGACCGGGGAAGCGCCGGCTGTCGTCGTTCCGGTGGCCGCGCCGACGTCCGCGCCGCGCGCCGCGACTGCTCCGGCGCCTGTTGCCGCGTCCAAGGCAGCGGTTCCCGCGCCTGCCGCAGCGCCCGCCGAGGTTGGCGGAACCAAGCTGGCCGCGCCGATGCCGGGCTTGATCATCCGCTATCTGAAGAACGTCGGCGACCCGGTCGCCAAGGGCGAAGCCGTGGTGGTGCTCGAAGCGATGAAGATGGAAAACTCGCTCGTCGCCCCGTGCGACGGCGTGATCAAGGCCATCGGCTTCAAGAGTGGCGATACCGTCGCCAAGGGCGCGGCGCTCTGCGTCATCGGGTAGGCGTCGGATATCGATGCCAAGGAACGGGAGCCAAGGCTCCCGTTTTTGTGTTGGAAAATTTTGTGGCTTAGTGTGAAAAAGAAGGTATTTCAGCGAACGAGAGCGTTCTGAAAAATCGCTCGCCTTACTCGGAAAAAATTTCGTCTCTACCTCTTGACAGGAAAGACGGTATCTACGCTTGCTGATCGAAGGCTTTGGTCTCTTTCGCCACTCAACGCCTGCCGAGCTTCATGCAGAAGTGCGTCACGCCGGCATAGAGCCCCAGGATCGCCAGATTGCTGACGAAGAACAAGGCCGCCGGCCGGGACGGGTCCCAGAAATCGAACGAAAACCCGCGGAACAGTTTCGAGCCCATATCCCGGTCATACGACGCCCACACACCGAAACCCAGGATCACGGCGGCCAGGATACGCAACAGCGTTTTCCTGAATCGGCTCTCGCCGCTCATTCCGGCCATTTTCCGCGCCGCGTTGATGACGGTCGTCCAGTGCATGCCGGCGTGAATGCCGATGAGCGCCAATCCCCAGTAGGCCGTGAAGCTGTGTATCCGCCGGAATTCCATGCTTCCCGGCAGTTGCAGGAAGCCGAGCGCGTGGCGGGAGTTGGCCATGCCGCATACCGCGAGCAGCAGCATCGCCAGCAGGAGACTCAGGTTGATGGCGGTGTTCAGTGTTCGCCGGAATCGGTATCTGCCGCGGAGAACATTCCTGAACCAGCGCCAGTTGATGAGACCATGCACGACGAACAGGGCGCACAAGGCGATGCCCAGCCATTCGTGCAGTGTGTCGCCCGTGATGCGAAAAGCCAGCGAGGCGATGAAAAACAGGGTCATGACGAGGTCGATGGAGAGCTTTATCGCCATCGTTTGCGGCAATCTTCCGGCCACCATGCGCCCGCGCCGATCGTTCGACGAGCTAACGCTTGCGCCCGGAGGGGAAAGTTCGGCAGGGGCATCCGTGTCCGGGGTCGTTGCGGACATCTCCGATGCGTCATGCTCGCGGCGGGATGCCGGTTTCACGCCTCTTCCACCTGTTTCCACCAATGTCCAAAAAGTCTTGCCGGCCCGTCCAGCAGGATGGGTTCGCCGATCATCGGCGTCAGCAGCCGGAACGGTTTTCCCTCGCTCGCGGCCACGACGCGCTCGAATGGCTCGTCCCACGGATGCTTGGCCAGACAGAAGCGGCCGACGTGCGCCGGAAGCAGCGCCTTTGCGCGCAAGTCCACGGCGGCGCGCACGGCTTCTTCCGGGGTCATGTGGATGTAGGCCCAGCGCCGGTCGTATTGCCCGTTGTCGAGAACGGCCAGATCGAATCCGCCCAGATGCTTCCCGATCCCGGCGAAATGCGGGCCGTACCCGCCGTCGCCGCTGAAGAAAATCCGCCGGCCGGATGTTTCTACCGCAAAGCCCGCCCATTGCGTCCGGTTCCGGACCAGCAGGCGGCCGGAAAAGTGGCGGGCGGGCAGCACGTGGATGCGCAAGTCCTCATGCGCATCCACCGCCGAAAACCAGTCGGCCTCGCGGATTTTTTCCCTGGCGTATCCCCATTGTTCAAGATATGTCCCGACACCGAGCGGCGTGACGACCCGGCGCGTTTTCGGCTCCAGTTCCCGCACGCTGGCATAGTCCAGGTGATCCCAGTGATCGTGCGTGATCAGCAGACAATCGATTTCCGGCATGTCATGGGCGGCATAGGCATTGGTGCCGTCGAACGCCCTGTTGACGAAGGGGATCGGGGCGGCATAGGCGCCAAATACCGGATCGACCAGAATGCGCCGGCCGGCCAGTTGAACGAAACACGACGAGTGCCCGAACCAGACCACCAGGTCGGTGTGCCGGTCCAGGGCTTTCAGATCGGTCTTCCGGACAGGCAGGGGCGACTCGGGACGCAAGCGCTCGCCGCGGGTCGTCAGATTGCCGAGCAGGACGGAAACGACGTTGCTGTCTTCCGAAAGAACCGGCGTGGGAATCAGGTTCTGAAAGCGGCCATCGCGGTAATGGGGCGAGCTTAGGATCAGCGGCAATGCCTCGCCGCCGGACGGCGCGCCGAACTTTGGATGCTGGAGATACGCGCAGGCGCTCACCGCGCCGCCGGTGAGACCGAGCAGAATCAGACGCCTCCGGCACGACCGTCCGTTCTTCGTCATCGGGCTTTCCTCTTTCATCGTAAAATTTTCCTCCGGTTTGAAACCCCCGCCTTTCACAGGCTGTGGGCTTGCCGCCGTAGAATTCCCCCGCTCCGTCATTGCGAGGCGCGTTGCGGGCGCGGCAATCCATGCGTCGGCGTAGAGGACGATGGCAAGCTTCCCGTTTGCGAGCGGATTGCCATCCTCCCCTACACCCGCCGTCTGACATTATCGCCGATCTTTTTTCCTCCCCTGGCTTCGAGCACGGCAACACACGCCCGGAGCCGATCCGGAGTTGGCCCGATATTCATTTGAAGGATCTTCATTTCACCACCCCTCTACTGTCGTATCCGCCGCTCTTTTCCAACGCGGACACCGCCGATCATATTCTCGATTCGATCGACGCAGTTCTCCGCTACGCCTGGCCGACGTAGCCTGGACAAGCGAAGCGCCGTTCAGGGAGCCAACCTATCCG
>JAITAJ010000012.1 GCA_031284185.1 Accumulibacter sp.
TCGTGGAGCAAGGTCGAGAAGGCCGGACTCAAGGTCGAAGGAGTGGCCGAGGCCGTCCAGGGCGCCGATGTCGTCATGCTGCTGCTGCCGGACGAAAACATTCCGGCCGTCTACTACAAGGACGTCGAGCCGAATATCAAGAAGGGCGCGGCGCTGGCTTTCGCGCACGGGTTCAACATCCATTACAACCAGGTGAGACCGCGCGCCGATCTGGACGTGATCATGATCGCGCCGAAGGGGCCGGGGCACACGGTGCGTTCCGAATACCTGAAAGGCGGCGGCGTCCCGTCGCTGATCGCGGTCTATCAGGACAATTCAAAGAAAGCGCGCGACATCGCCCTGTCCTACGCGGCGGCCAACGGCGGCACCAAGGGCGGCGTGATCGAGACCACCTTCCGCGAAGAGACCGAAACCGATCTCTTCGGCGAGCAATGCGTGCTTTGTGGCGGCCTCGTCGAGCTCATCAAGACCGGCTTCGAGACCCTGGTCGAGGCCGGCTACGCGCCGGAAATGGCGTACTTTGAATGCCTGCACGAAGTCAAGCTGATCGTGGATCTGATCTACGAAGGCGGCATCGCCAACATGAACTATTCCGTTTCCAACAACGCCGAGTTCGGCGAATACGTGACCGGGAAGGAAGTCATCAACGCTTCCTCGCGCGAGGCGATGAGAAACGCGCTGAAACGCATCCAGAACGGCGAGTACGCCAAAATGTTCATTCAGGAAGGGGGGATCAATTATCCGTCGATGACCGCCCATCGCCGTTTGATGGCCGAGCACCAAGTGGAAAAAATCGGCAGCCAGCTGCGCGACATGATGCCGTGGATCAAGAAAAACAAACTGGTCGATCAGACCCGTAACTGACGCGCCCGGCCCGACAAAAACGCCGAGTCCCGAATGGATCATCCGCATCCGTTTCTTGCCAGAGAAGGCTGGCCGTTCATCGCCGGCTCGCTTTTTCTGGCCCTGCTGGCTTCCGTCTGCGGGTTCTGGTCGCTGCCCTTCTGGCTGATTTTCATCTTCTGCCTTCAGTTTTTCCGCGACCCGGCCCGCGTCGCGGCGGGCGGGCCTCAAAGCGTGCTCTCTCCCGCCGACGGCCGGATCGTCGTGGTCGAGGAGGCGGATGACCCCTACCTGAACCGGCGGGCACTGAAAATCAGCGTATTCATGAACGTGTTCAACGTGCATTCGAATCGCTCGCCGATCGCGTGCGTCGTCCGGGCGAAGTGGTACGACGCGGGCCGTTTTCTGAACGCCTCCCTGGACAAGGCGTCGCTGGAAAACGAACGCTGCGCCTTGCATCTGCGCACGCATGACGATCGGGACATCACCTGCGTCCAGGTTGCCGGGCTCGTCGCGCGGCGGATACTGAACCATGTCGATGCGGGATTTTCCCTGGCGGCGGGTCAGCGTTACGGATTCATCCGTTTCGGTTCGCGCGTCGATCTGTATCTGCCGCTCGATGCCCAGGTGAAAGTGGTCGTCGGAGAGCGTGTCCTCGCTTCGAGCAGTGTGCTTGCCGAACTGCGATGGCCGGCTCCATTGCCGGATCGCCGGTGACCGTGCCGATTTCGCCTTGCCGCGCGGCCCGCGCCGTCCGCGCTTCCTCTTCGCGCCGCCAATGATTCGGCAATGGAACGGCGGCCGCTTGCGCGTCATCGGCCGTTTTTTCAGCCGGGTCTTCCGCCGTTTCGCGGATGAGGAGCTTGATCAGACGAGTGCCAGTCTGGCCTTCACCACCTTGTTGTCGATCGTTCCCCTCGTCGCCGTGGTGCTGGGCGCCATGTCGGCCATGCCGTCGTTCCTGATGATGGTCGATCAGCTGGATCACATGATCCGCAACATGCTCCCGCAGCGAAGCGCCGGGATGATCATCGAGCACGTGTTCGACTTTTCGCAAAAGGCGTTGAACGTCACGATCGTCGGCCTGCTTGCCCTGGCGGTAACGGCGCTGGCCTTGCTGCGCACGATCGAGCGCGTGTTCAACAAGGTCTGGAAAGCCGCGCGGAAACGATCGTGGTGGCGGTGTTTCGCGCTCTACACGGCGCTGATTCTGTTGTGGCCATTGGCCGTCGCCTATGTCGTGGCGGCCGTTTCGTTTGCGGTTTCCCTGTCATCCGGGCTGGTGATCGAGCAGCCGTGGCTGCACAAGCTGCTATCCAAGGCCACGGGCGTACTCGTCGCCGCGATCTTTTTCGCCGGCCTTTACTTTGCCGTTCCCAACGTCCGGGTGAAATGGTCCGACGCGCTGTTGGGCGGGAGCTTTGCCGCGTTTGGTTTCTTGCTGATGCAGAAGGGTTTTGAACTCTATCTGTCGTATTTCCCGTCCATCACTCTTATTTACGGAGCGTTCGCCGCGGTGCCGATCCTTCTGCTGTGGCTGTACCTGTCATGGGCCATGATCCTGCTCGGAGCGCTCGTGACCGTCAGTCTGCCCGAATTTCAGGAGAGGCAGAAGGCAGAGGACAGAAGTTAGAAGTTATGGAAACGCTGAACAAGCCAGTGAATTGGGTGATTTAAATAAATATTGAGGCAGGTGGTATGAATATGAAATAAATGGGATGATTTTCGTTGGGAAGATGAGCTTGGGAGGCCGGGAATC
>JAITAJ010000038.1 GCA_031284185.1 Accumulibacter sp.
AAGGCTTGCGCGCCCGCGCGCGTGATTTCCAATCCCTCTTCCCGAAGAAGGAGAGAGACGGCTCCCCATTCCTCGCTGATTTCACGATACAGGCGGCGCTTGCTCCGGAAGATGAAAAACAAGAAGGACGCCACACAAACCACCAGGGCGATGGCAAAAATCGTGTCGCCTTCCAGAACCCCGGACAGGAACAGGTACAGGTACAGGACGATGACAGCGATGACGGGAGAAAGAACCGAAAACAGGCCATCGCGGGTCATCAATGCCGCCTCCCGATGATCGAACGACAGCGCCGCGCCCATGATTTCGGGAGGGATGCGGTAGGAAAGGGAAATGTCCGTCATGATGGGCTACTCCAGAGGGGAAGCGGATGCTTTTTCAGTTTCCGCGTTTTTCTGGGCGCTTTTGATTTTCGCCCGGAGCGTATCCATGAACACCTGTTCCTCCTCTTCGCTGGCGAAGGCGGAAAGGGGTACGGGCAGTACCGTTTCCTGCGTGGAATTCATGATGACGGCAATCCATGAGCGCGCTTTCGCTTTCTCTTCCACTCTCTCCTTCAGCTTGCGCATTGCGCGGATTTTCCGAATGCACGGCCAGAGCGGCCAATAATCCACCTCCGGTACCTTGCGGGTTACGCGGATTTCCCGGACATGAGGCCAGAAATAAAGGGTTTTTGCGCCGGAATGGGTGATTTCCAATCCCTCTTCCCGGAGAAGGAGGGAGACTTTTCCCAGTTCTTCACTGGCTTTGCACCGCAGGCGCGAAAAATACAGTATGCGATACAGAACATACGCCGCAAGAAATATTATGACGAAATCCGCCAGATAGGCCCAACCGGACAGCAACGCCACAATTCCTGTCAGGACAGCACATAGCCAGGGAAGGCGTTGCACCTCTTGCCATTGGTTGAACGACAGCGCCATGCCCATGATCTCGGGAGCGACACGGTAAGAAAGGAAAAGGAGTTCGGCGATCCGCTCATCCTTGGGCGCGCCTGCGATTCTCGCCCGGACTGCTTCCAGGAATGCCTGTTTTTCACCCTCATTGGCAAAGGCGGCAAGCGGAACGGGCAGAGCCAAGCCCTGCGCGGAATTCATGACGATGGCAATCCAGCGGGGCGTCTTCCGCGAAAAAGACGATATTTCGCGGATTTCCCGGACATGGGGCCAGGAATAAAGAATTTTCGCGCCGGAATGGGTGATTTCCAGTCCCTCTTCCCGGAAAAGGAGGGAGACTTCTCCCCATTCCTCGCTGACCTTGCGCCGCAGGCGCGAAAGATACAGTACGCGATACAGGATATACGCCGCGAGTATTGTCATGAGGAAGACTGGCCAATAATCTGTCCGATAAGCCAAACTGGATATTGCCCCCAGCATGATCGCCAGCAAAACAAAGCGTATTTGTTTCGCGTCCTGACGCGGGTTGAACAACAGTGCCTCGCCCATGATTTCGGGGGAGAGGCGGTAGGAAAGAGGGAGGTCCGGCATGGCGGTCACTTCTCGGGCGCCTGGGCGCTTCTGATTCTTGCCTGGATCACGGCGATGAATTCCCGCCGCTCGGTCTGACTGGCGAAGGCGGAAAGGGGTACGGGCAGCACCAGACCCTGCGCGGAAGAATCAATGAGGATGGCGATCCAGGCGTCTTCCTTTCCTTTGGCCGGGATTTCGCGGATTTCCCGGACATGCGGCCAGAAATAAAGGAATTGGCCGCGCTTGTTCGTAATCAGAAATTCCTTCCGCTCCCGGCAGGCAAGCGACTGGGCGGCGCTCAGGGTTTTTGGGGAGAGGCGAAAGGAAAGGAGCATGTTCTCCACGATGTTCTCAACGGCGGCTATTCCATGTGATAGTTCGGCGCTTCCTTGGTGATCTGCACGTCGTGCACATGCGATTCGCGCACCCCGGCGGCGGTGATTTCCACGCAGGCGGCCTTTTCGTGCACTTCCTGGATGGAGGCGCAGCCCAGATAGCCCATCGACGAGCGCAGGCCGCCGATCAACTGGTGGATGACCGCCAGCACGGAACCCTTGTAGGGAACGCGCCCCTCGATGCCCTCCGGCACGAATTTATCCACGTTGGCGGCGCCGTCCTGGAAATAGCGGTCGGCGGAACCGGCCTGCATCGCGCCCAGGGAACCCATGCCGCGATACGACTTGTAGGAACGCCCCTGAAAAAGTTCCACCTCGCCCGGCGCTTCCTCCGTCCCCGCGAACAGGCCGCCCAGCATCACGGTATCCGCGCCCGCCGCGATGGCCTTGGCAATGTCGCCGGAATAACGGATGCCGCCGTCGGCGATCATCGGCACGCCGGTGCCCTTCAAGGCCCCGGCGACATTCTGGATGGCCGTGATCTGCGGCACGCCCACCCCCGCCACGATGCGCGTGGTGCAGATGGAGCCTGGGCCGATGCCGACCTTCACCGCGTCCGCGCCCGCGTCGACCAGCGCCAGCGAGGCTTCTGCCGTGGCGATGTTGCCGCCGACCACGTCCACTCGCGGGAAATTGCGCTTCACCCATTGCACCCGATCCAGCACACCCTGCGAATGCCCGTGCGCGGTATCCACCACAATCACGTCCACGCCGACTTCCACCAGCAGACCCACCCGTTCCTCCGTCCCCTCGCCAACGCCGACCGCCGCGCCCACGCGCAGTCTGCCCGCTTCATCCTTGTTGGCGTCGGGATGCTCGGTAGCCTTGGTGATGTCCTTGACCGTAATCAGTCCGCTGAGGCGAAACGCCGCATCCACCACCAGCACCCGTTCCAGCCGGTGCGCGCGCAGGAGCGACTTGGCGTCCTCGACGCCGGCGCCTTCCGGCACCGTCACCAGCCGCGCGCGCGGCGTCAAGATCGCCTGTACCGGCTGGGCAAGATTGGTCTCGAAACGCAGGTCGCGATTGGTGACGATACCCGTCACAACCCCCGCCGCGTCCACTACTGGAAAGCCGGAAATCCGGTACCGACGGGAGAGTTCCAACACCTCGCGCACCGGCATTTCTGGACCGACCGTAATCGGGTCCCTCAAAATGCCGGATTCATGACGCTTGACCTTGGCCACCTCGGCGGCCTGGGCGCTGGCGGAAAGATTCTTGTGAATGATGCCTATCCCGCCCTCCTGCGCCAGGGCAATCGCCAGACGCCCTTCCGTCACCGTATCCATGGCGGCGGAAACCAGAGGCATGTTGAGCGCGATATTGCGGGTAAATCGAGTTGTCAGACTGACGTCCCGCGGCAAAATCCG
>JAITAJ010000074.1 GCA_031284185.1 Accumulibacter sp.
CCATTCTCCGGCGCTTTGCGCCACAAGCCGATCTGTCTTCTGTCCTCTCAAGATTCTGTCCTCTGAATGTGCCGCAAGCCGACCTGTCTTCTGTCCTCTCAAGATTCTGTCCTCTGAAACTGATCCCCTGGAATGGTAGTAAAATCCGACTTCGTTGATTATAGGGTCTCCATACGCTCTAACGGAAGTCGCGCAGAGGGGATGGTCAAGGGACGTTTCATCGATAAGCCAAGCCGTCGCTGTGGAGCTTGCGTGGTGTCCACGTGGCAAGCGGGGCGGTCCTTTTCTTGCCTCGTATCGTTTTCGTTTGCTTCCAAACAGGCCGGCGGGTGGGGCGGGTGGTTTCGTTCGCGTGGCCGAGTCTTCTAACCTCTATCTGGATGTCCAACCATGAAAACCAAGAAAGCAAAGTATCCGGGTCTACCCACCGTCATCAACGGCAACGGCGCCGTCGCTCACGTCATGAGCAAGGTCTGCGGCGGCGTGATCGGCTACCCGATCACGCCATCCACCGAAATTGCCGAGATTTACGAGGCTTTCCGGGCGGAGGGCGGGGTCAACGTGTGGGGCAGACACCCCTTCTTCTTCGAGCCAGAGGGCGAACATTCGGCACAGAGCGGCGCGCTGGGCGCGGCGCTGACCGGCGGGCAGTTCATCTCCAACGCTTCTTCGAGCCAGGGCATCCTGTATGCGCTCGAATCGCATTACGTGACGGTCGGCAAGAAGGTCGGCGGTTTCGTGCTCCAGGTGGCGGCGCGCGTCGTGTCCAAGCATTCGCTCAACGTGATGGCCGGACACGATGACATCTATGCCTTGCTCACCGCCGGCTACACGATTCTGTTCGGTTCCAATCCCCAGGAAGCGGCCGATCTGGCGGCGATCGCCTACCGCGCTTCGGCGCTGTCGCTGATTCCGGTGGCCAACACGATGGACGGTTTCGCCACCAGCCACATGATGAGCGAGGCGCTGCTGCCGGAGCCGGAACTGTTGCGCGAGTATCTGGGCGACCCCGCCGGGCGCATCGCGGCGCCGACGCTGGCGCAGGAAACGCTGTTCGGTTCCAGGGGCCGCGTGTTCCAGCTCGAGCGCTTCCTCGAGCGCCACGCCGTCGACATCGCCGGGAAGGATCTGGAGGCGCTGAGGAAATACCTCGGCGCCAACGCCGCGAAGATCGAGAAGGACAATGAGGGCGCGCGCTCGGACGAGACGCTGGCCTGGCTGCCCGAGGAGTTGCGGGGCGCGTGGCGCCGGCAATGGAAGAATGCCTTCGAGAAGGGTACGCGCCAGCTCGTTCCGGCGCTGGTGGACGTCAACAATCCCGGCCTGACCGGCCCGGTGCAGAACCAGCCCGACTTCCAGGCCGGTTCCGCCGACCATCGCGCGCACTTCGCCAGCGCGGTGCCGGCGCTGGTGCGTCAGGCGATGGCCGAATATTCCGAGCTGACCGGCCGGGAGTACAAGCCGGTGCATACCTTCCTGTGCGACGACGCCGAGACGGTGATGGTCGGCCTGGGGTCCGTGTGCGACGACGCCGAAGCGGTGGTGACTCACCTGCGCGCGCAGGGCCGCAAGGTCGGCGTGGTTTCGGTCAAGTTGCTGCAACCGTTCCCGGAAGCGGAAGTGGTGGCCGCGCTGGCCGGCAAGAAGGCGGTGACGGTGCTGGAGCGTTCCGACCAGACGGCGCTCACCACACTGGTCACCCAGGCGCTGTTCAAGGCGCTGGAAAATGGCGAACCCGGGCGCGGCGAACCCGAGCGTCACGCGGGCATCCCGGCCTTGAAGGCGGCGCCGAAGCTGACCACGGCGATCTTCGGTCTCGGCGGTCACGACCTGCAACCGCGCCACCTGATCGCCGCGTTCGGGAACATGGAAAAAGGCAAGAGCGCCTCGTTGATCTATCTCGGCTCGCAGTTCTTCTCGAAGAATCCGAATCCGCGCATGGCCGAACTCCAGAAGAAACTCAGGGCGGCCTACCCGGAAACCGAACGGATGGCGCTGGACACCGAGGCCAATCCGCGCCTCCTGCCGGATTCGGCCTTCCGCATCCGCTTCCACTCGGTCGGCGGCTACGGCACGATCGCGTCCGGCAAGCTCCTGACCGACATCCTGGCCGGCGTGCTGGACATGCACTCCAAGGCCGCGCCGAAATACGGCTCGGAAAAGAGCGGCGCGCCGACCAATTACTACATCACGCTTTCCCCGGAACCGATCAAGATCACCAACGCCGAACTGGAGGACGTCGAGGTCGTCATTTCGCCCGATCATCGTTCCTTCGTACACACCAATCCGTTGAAGGGATTGGCCGTGGGCGGCACCTTCATCCTGCAATCGCATTCGACGCCGGAACAGGTGTGGGAAGACCTGCCGGGCGAGGCGCGCAAGACGATCCGCGAGAAGAAGATCAATTTCTTCATCATCGACGCCTTCGAGGTCGCCAGAAAGCACGCGCCGACGCCGGAACTGGCCACGCGCATGATGGGCATCGCCTTCATCGGCGCGGTTGCCGGGCATGTCGGGCAGGTGACGGCGGGCGCGTCGCGCGAGGACATCGCGGAGAAGGTGAAGAAGCAGATCGCCAAGAAATTCGGCGGCAAGGGCGCCGCCGTGGTCGAGGGCAACATGGAAGTGATCCATGAGGGCATCGAGGCCACGCGGCGCGTCGACTACGATCAGCCGGCGCTGAAGAGGGTCGACGCCAAGCCGGCGCCGATCATGCTGCGCAATGTCTCGCTGTCGGCGTCGATGTGCCAGCCC
>JAITAJ010000242.1 GCA_031284185.1 Accumulibacter sp.
CAAGGACGACGTCAGGGAAGTGCGCGCCGGCTTCGAGTGCGGCCTGTCGCTGAAGAATTACACCCACTACGAGCAGGGCGACCAGCTCGAAGTCTACGACCTGACCGAAGTCGCGCGGATGCTCTAGGGAATCCGCCGTGACCGTCAACAAGGGGTTCGCGCGCCGCGACCGGATCGCCGAGCAGGTTCGCCGGGAGCTGGCCGAACTGATCCGCGCCGAAGTGAAGGATCCGCGCATCGGCATGATCAGCATCACGGGCGTCGAAGTCTCGGCGGATTACGCTCATGCCAGGGTATTTTTCAGCAGCATGTCCGGGCGCGAACACGTCGATTCGGCGCTGGCCGGTCTGCAAAGGGCGGCGGGGTTTCTGCGCCGCGAGCTTGGACGGCGCATCACCCTCCACAACACGCCGCAGCTGCGTTTCATTTTCGACGAATCGCTCGAACGCGGAGCGGACCTCTCCAGATTGATCCATGAGGCCGTCTCGATTTCCGACGCCTCGGATTCGACGAAAGACGTCTAGACCGAGGCTCGGCACCGATGGATACGCAAATGCAGTGGCTGTTTCTGGCCGTGGCCATCGTCAGCGAGCTCATCGGCACGATGGCCTTGCAGGCATCGGGAAGTTTCTCGCGTCCATGCCCCTCCGCCATCGTCATCCTTGGTTATGCGTCGGCCTTCTACTTCCTCTCGCTCGCGCTCGAAACGATTCCGGTCGGGGTAGCCTATGCGATCTGGTCCGGCGTCGGCGTCGTCCTGATCGCGTTGATTGCGTGGATTCTCCACGGGCAGGCGCTCGATCTTCCGGCGATCATCGGCATCCTGCTCATCGTGGCTGGCGTCGTCGTGCTCAATCTGTTTTCCAGTACCTCTCACGCATGAACCGCCCGACCCATCGTTCCGCCGTACCCGCGCGAAAAGCGGCGCGGCCCGCCTAGGCTCGCCTTGGACGCGGACAAGCCCACCACGAAGCGCGCCTGGTTGCGCGTCGATGGCGTCCTGTTGCTCGACAAGCCGCGCGGCATGAGTTCGAACGCGGCCTTGCAGGCGGCCCGGCGCCTGTTCCGCGCGGCGAAGGCGGGGCATACGGGAACGCTCGACCCGATCGCCACGGGCCTGCTCCCGTTGTGTTTCGGCGAGGCCACCAAGTTCTCTTCCGGCCTGCTCGGCGCCGGCAAGACCTACGAGGCGGAAATCTGTTTCGGGGTGACGACCGACACCGGGGATGTCGAAGGCGAGGTGCTGGAACGCCGGGCGCCGGAATTCGACCAGCGCGCGCTCGAAGCGGTGTTGGGAAGGTTCCGTGGGCGCATCACGCAGATTCCGCCGATGTATTCGGCCCTGAAGCGCGAGGGTCAGCCGCTCTACAAACTGGCGCGCCGGGGCATCACGGTCGAGCGCGAGGCGCGTGAAGTCGAGATCGGCGAACTGGTGTTGTTCGATTACGCCGCGCCGCGTTGCCGCCTGCGCGTGAGCTGCGGCAAGGGGACCTACATCCGCACGCTTGCCGAGGACATCGGGCAAGCGCTCGGCTGTGGCGCGCATCTTGCCGCCCTGCGCCGGGTGGCGGTCGGCGGCGTGCCGGTTGCGCGGGCGGTGACGCTCGATGCGCTCGACGCCCTGCCGGAAGATCAGCGGCAGCGCTGGCTGCTCCCGCCCGACGCGCTGTTGCAGTCTCTCCCGGAAATCCGGCTCGACGAGGCGCAAACTCAGCGTTTCACGCACGGCAACCCGGTTGCCGTCGAATGTGAAATTCAGGGGGAATGCCGCGTTTACGCGGCGGGCGGACTGCTTGGAGTCGGCCATGCCGATGCCGCCGGGATCGTACATCCGCATCGCCTGGTGGCCTTCCGCTGATTGTTGTCCGATCATGGAAAAGGATGGAAATGCGGTTCGTGATCTTTTCTCGAACTCAAGACACGTCCATAAGCGGCTTGGCCCCAGGCCACGGGAAAATGTCCTTTTCCAGCCGCCCCAGGATTCTGCCGACGTTGGACGGCGCTTCGTCCTTGCGCCAATCCTCGAACCATGCCCAAGCCGCCTTGGCGAAAGTTTCAGCGTTGCGTTCAGGTTCGGCTTTGCGCTCTCGCGTCGTTCTTCCCTGGCCGCGCTCGGATCAACACCATCGATCGGCAGCTTTTTGGCTTTGTCCCGAAAGTCTCGCGCTTCTTTGCTTGTCCGACAGGGGAAGCGTTCGTTTAGGCATGACCGAGTCCCCGTATGCCAGGTACGAGGCGTGAAAATTTTGTACCCAAGGTCATGCCTATACCCGAAAACATCGGAAAACGCCGAATACTTTCGGACTACCTGGGCCAAGAAAAAAGCCCGGAAACCTTGCGTTTACCTGGTTTTTCGGGCTGTACCGGAGGACTGCTTCGGATGGTCTGTTGGTGGGCAGTACTGGGATCGAACCAGTGACCCCCGCCGTGTGAAGGCGGTGCTCTACCGCTGAGCTAACTGCCCGAATGGAGCGGGGTGGATTACACCACAAGCCGACAGACAGGTCAAATTTCGGCGCGTATTTTTACCGCCTCACGTTGAAACGGCACACGATGAACGTCGCCGACAGACAAGAAAAACTCTGTCTTCTGAACTCTGTCATCAGGAATTCTTTCCGGCGGCGGGCCATGCTTGCTATACTTCGCCGTCGAACCCGCCTTGACATCCTCCCGTTCCCGCCATGACCCTAAACTATCAGATCGTACCGGTTACTCCGTTCGAGCAGAATTGCACACTCCTCTGGTGCGACGAGACGAAGCGCGCCGCCGTGGTCGATCCCGGCGGAGATATTCCCCGAATCCTGGCGGCGGTCGAAGAGCGCGGCCTCGTCGTGGAGCGGATACTGGTCACGCATGGACACATCGATCATGCCGGCGGCGTGGCCGAACTGGCCGAAAGTCTGTCGGTGCCGGTCGAAGGCCCGCAGGAAGACGATCGTTTCTGGATAGACGGCATGCCACAGCAAGCGCGGATGTTCGGCTTTCCCGGTGTCCGCTCCTTCGTGCCGGACCGCTGGCTGAAACAGGGCGACACGATCCGCTTCGGGCAGGTCGGGATGGAGGTACTGCATTGTCCCGGCCACACGCCGGGGCATGTGGTCTTTTTCAGCGATGCGGCTCGCCTTGCGGTCGTCGGCGACGTTCTGTTCCGGGGCTCGGTCGGCCGCACGGATTTCCCGAAGGGGGATTTCGATGCGCTGATCGCTTCCATCCGGCGGAAACTCTGGCCGCTTGGCGATGATGTCGCGTTCATTTCCGGCCACGGGCCGATGTCGACCTTTGGCGAAGAGCGCCTCAGCAACCCGTTCTGCGGCGACGGCTCCTGAAGACGGTCGGGCGCGAACTTATCAGCTGCTGATCGAGGTGGCCGCGCCGGTGCGCGTCGTCGTCGGGCGCCTGGGTGAATTCGAGTTCCCCGCCGGCCTCTACTGCTATACCGGCAGCGCCCTGCGCAATTTCGAGGCGCGCGTGCGGCGCCACCTGTCGCCGGAGAAGAAGACGCGCTGGCACATCGATTACCTGCTTGCCGCGCCCGGTGTTCGGATACGCGAAGTGAGGCGTTTTTGCGAGGACGAATGCCTGATCAACCAACATACCGCGGGAGAGCTTCCCGTGCCCGGTTTCGGCGCCGGCGATTGCCGCGCCGGGTGCGGCAGTCATTTGAAACGGCTGGGTTGAATGCGCCCGGACGCGGCGGTCATTCTCATCCGAACGTTTCCGCCTGATCCGGGAACAGGACATCCGTGAATCCGAAGCGGCGCATGTCCTTCACGCGCATCGGGTAGAGCACGCCGTCCAGGTGGTCGGTCTCATGCTGCACGACGCGCGCGTGAAAGCCTTCCACCGTCCGGTCGACGCGCTGGCCGCGCGGATCGCGGCCCACGTAGCGCAGATGCCGCCAGCGCGGTACTTCGCCGCGCAATCCCGGCACCGACAGGCAGCCCTCCCACTCGGTTTCGATTTCCTCGGAAAGCGGCTCGAGCACCGGATTGATCAATACCGTGCAAGGAACGCTCCCGGCCCCGGGATAGCGCGCGCTGGAAACGAAGCCGAAGATGACGACCCGCAGCCCGACGCCGATCTGCGGCGCGGCGAGACCGACGCCATCCAGGACGCGCATGGTCTCTTTCATGTCGGCGATCAGCGCGTCGAGTTCCGGCGTATCGAAGCGGACGACCTCCCGCGCCCGCTGCAACAGCCGGGCATCGCCCATCCTAAGAACAGGCCGGATCATCGTCATGGAGCGCCAGATTTTCGATGATGGCGCGCGCGCGGCCCGTGGATTCGGCGAGCACCGCCTCGATCGTCTCGAAGCGGATCCCGTTCCGGCTATCGGCGCGCCCCGCCGCGTAGTTCGCCACGATGTTGATCGTCGCGTAGGGAACGCCCAGTTCCTTGGCCAGCGCGGCTTCGGGCATGCCGGTCATGCCTACCACGTCGGCGCCGTCGCGCTCCAGCCGGTCGATCTCGGCGGACGTCTCCAGGCGCGGCCCCTGCGTCACGGCATAAACCGCGCCATCGCCGACCGCCACGCCGGCGGCATCCGCCGCCCCGAGCAGCCGGGCGCGCAAGCCCGGATCATACGGCTCGGTGAAATCGACATGCACCACCGCGCTATCGTAGCCTTCGTGGTAGGTGCTCTTTCGTCCCCAGGTGTAGTCGATGATCTGGTGCGGGATGAGCACGTCGCCGGGTTTCAGGTCCGGCCGGATGCAGCCCACCGAGGCCACCGAGACGATGGCTTCCGCGCCGTTTTTGGCCAGCGCCCAGATGTTCGCCCGGTAATTCACTTCGTGCGGCGCAATGACGTGCCCGTAACCATGCCGCGCGAGAAAGACCGCGGGACGCCCGCGAATCTGTCCGAAAACGACCGCGCCGGAAGGTTCGCCGTAAGGCGTGCGCAGCACCTCGCGGTGCGATACGTCGAGATTGGCGAGTTGCGACAGGCCGCTTCCGCCGATGATTGCCAGCATCCTAGTTCTCCTTTGCCGCGTAGATGGCCGGCAGATTGCGCCATTTTCCGCGCACGTCCATGCCGTAGCCGAACACGAAACGATCCGGCACGGACAAGGCGGCGAAATCGGCCTTGATCGGCTTTTCCCCGCGCTTTTGCTTTTCCACCAGCACCGCCGTGTGACATGCCGCCGCGCCCAGTTCCCGCAGGCGCTCGACGATCGCCGCCAGGGTGAATCCTTCGTCGAGGATGTCGTCGATGACCAGCACCGTCCGCCCTTCGACCGGCGTTTGCGACGAAGACCGCCAGGTGAGCGCGCCCCCCGAGGTTTGCCGGCCGTAACGGGTCACGTGGATATGGTCGAAATCGAGCGGAAAGCGCATCCGCATCATCAGTTGTCCGGCGAACGGCACGCCACCGTTCATGACGCACAGCAGCAGCGGATTTTCGTTTTCCAGCCGCCGCGTGATTTGCTCGGCGACGCGGCTTACCGCGGCGTCCACCGCCTCCGGCGAATGGATGAGTTCCGCTCCGGCGAGAATCGCCCTCGCTTCCTGAAGGTCTGTCATGTCTGTTCCGGGAGGGTCAGGTTTTTCAGATAATCGGTGAAATCGTCTCCCACTTCGGGATGGCGCCGGCCAAGCTCGACGGTCGCCCGCAGATAGCCGAGCTTGGAACCGCAATCGTAACGGATGCCTCGATAACGGTAGGCCAGCACCTGCTCCTCGCGCAGCATCGAGGCGATTCCGTCGGTCAACTGGATTTCACCGCCCGAGCCGGGCGTGACCCTTTCCAGGTGCCGAAAGATGCTCGGCGTCAGGATGTATCGCCCGACCACGCCCAGCGTCGACGGCGCCTGCTCGGGCGCCGGTTTTTCCATGATCGCCTCGATGCGCTCCAGGTGCTCGGCCACCGGCGAGGCCCTCACGATGCCATAGCTTCCCGTCTCCGAACGCGGCACGTCGAGCACGCCGATGATCGAACAGTGATAGTAGTCGTATACACCGGCCATCTGCTTCATCACCGGCGGCCGGCCGTCGAGCAGATCGTCCGCCAGCAGCACGGCGAACGGCTCGTCGCCGACCACCGGCCTGGCGCACAGGATGGCGTGGCCCAGTCCCAGCGCCTCCGGCTGGCGGATGTAAATGCAGTTCAGTTGCTTGGGCAGCATGTTCTGCACGAACGAGAGCATCTCCGTCTTGTTGCGCAGCGCAAGCTCGCTTTCAAGCTCGTAGGCTTTGTCGAAGTGGTCCTCGATGGCCCGCTTGGTGCGTCCGGTGACGAAGATCATGTCGGTCACCCCCGCCGCGATGGCCTCCTCGACGGCGTACTGGATCAGCGGTTTGTCGACGACCGGCATCATTTCCTTCGGACTGGCCTTGGTCGCCGGCAGAAAACGGGTGCCCAGGCCGGCCACCGGAAATACGGCTTTTCTGACCCTGTTGGTCACGATTTTCCCCCCTCTCGCGTTTCGATGATCCTGAGCAGCCGGGCCTCGTCGATGACTTCCAGCTCCAGTTCCCTGGCCTTTTCGAGCTTCGTCCCCGCTTCCGCTCCCGCCACCACGTAATCCGTCTTCTTCGACACCGAGCCGCAGACCTTGCCGCCGGCGGCCTCGATCAGCGCCTTGAGCTGGTCGCGGGAGAATGACGGCAGCGTGCCGGTGATCACCAGCGCCTTGCCTGCGAGCGGTCCGGGCGGGGCGTCCGCGCGGCCTTCGCTCTCCGGCCAGCGCACCCCGGCTTCGAGAAGGCGTTCGATCACCTTGCGATTGTGCGCCTCCGCGAAAAAGTCGACGATGGAAGAGGCCACCACCGATCCCACGTCGGGCACGGCTTCGAGCGCGGCGGCGTCCACCGCCATGAGGGCGTCGAATCTGCCGAAATGACGCGCCAGATCGCTGGCCGTGGTCTCGCCGACGTTGCGGATGCCGAGCGCGAAAATGAAGCGGGCGAGTGTCGTGTCCTTGCTTTTGGCGATGGCGGCGACGAGGTTTTCCGCCGATTTTTCCCCCAAGCGATCCAGCGCCGCGAGTGCCGGGACGGTCAGCGCGTAGAGGTCGGCTGGCGTCTTCACCTGGCCGGAGGATATCAGTTGTTCGACGCGCCTGTCGCCCAGCCCCTCGATGTCCATGGCGCGCCTCCCGGCGAAATGCAGCAGGGCGCCCTTGACCTGGGCCGGGCAGACCAGTCCGCCCGAGCAGCGCGCGATGGCCCCGCCTTCCTCGCGCACGACGCGCGAGCCGCACTGCGGACAGGTCTCCGGCAGCGCGAACGGCGGATGCAGCGGTTCTCGCGCGGGCAGGCCCCGCGCCGACGGCTTCATCGGACGCGCGTCGAGCACGACGGAGACGACCTCGGGGATCACGTCGCCGGCGCGGCGCACGATCACCGTGTCGTCGACGCGCACGTCCCGGCGGCGCACTTCGTCCTCGTTGTGCAGCGTCGCGTTGGTGACGTTGACGCCGCCGACGAACACCGGCCGGAGCTTGGTGACCGGGGTGAGCGCTCCGGTGCGCCCGATCTGCACGTCGATGGCGACGACGACGGTGCGCGCCTCCTCGGCCGGGTACTTGTGCGCGACCGCCCAGCGCGGCTCGCGCGAGCGGAAGCCCAGACGTTCTTGCAGCGCGAGGCTGTTCACCTTGTAGACGACGCCGTCGAAATCGAACGGGATGCTTGCCCGCCTCTCGCCCATGCGGTCGTGGAAGGCGGCGAGATCGCGCCAGCCGCGCGCGATGGCGCGATGCTCGCACACCGGCAGACCGAAGGCGGCAAGCGCGGCGAGCAATTCACCGTGCGTGGCGGGCGGCGTCCAGGCCTCGACCACACCGAGAGCATAGGCGAAGAATCGGATCGGGCGGTTGGCGGCAATCGCCGAATCGAGCTGACGGATGCTGCCCGCCACGCCATTGCGCGGATTGACCAGCGGCTTTTCGCCGCGCGATCTGGCCCTTTCGTTGTAACGCGCCAGATCGTCGCGGCGCATGTAGGCTTCACCGCGCACTTCCAGCACCGGCGGGGCATCACCCGCAAGGCGCAGCGGAATGCCGCGCACCGTCGCAAGATTTCGCGTCACGTCTTCGCCGGTCAGCCCGTCGCCGCGCGTCGCGCCGCGCACGAACACGCCGTTCTCGTAGCGCAGGCTGACGGCCAGGCCGTCGAATTTCAGTTCCGCCGAATACTCGATCGGAGCGTCCCCTTCGGACAGTTCCAGATCGCGCCGCACGCGCGCGTCGAACTGCTCGGCTCCGCTCGGGCCGGTATCGGTTTCGGTCTGGATGGAGAGCATCGGAACGTCGTGGCGAACCTGCGCGAACTGCGCCAGCGGCTTGCCGCCGACACGCCGGGTCGGCGAGTCGGGCGTCACGAGTTCGGGGTGTTCGGCTTCGATCGCCTGCAATTCGCGGAACAGGCGATCATAGTCCGCGTCCGTGATCGACGGATCGTCGAGCGCGTAGTAGCGGTGATCGTGCCGCGCGATCTCGGCGCGCAGGACCCGCGCCCGTTCGTCAGGAGTCATGTGCTCGCCATCCCGAATCAGGAAAACAGGCGCTGCGCCAGCGGACTGCCCGCCGGCAGCCGCCGGGCCGAAAGCATCGCCTGGTACTGGGCGATCTGCCGGCTGATCGGTTCGAGCGCCGCCTCGGACAGCGGACGGCGATTATCGTCGACCAGGCTGCCGCGCAGCACGTCGGCGAAGCGCCGCGCCAGATCGACCATCTGCCGGAACACGCGCTCGCCGTGCGCCACGCATGGCACGTCGAGCAGGAAGGTCAGGCCATGCGTGCTCAGCGTCCGCATCTTCTCGGACGAAAAGCCCGCCGCGTCCTGGTTCAGCAGCACGTAAAGCACATTGCCGTCGTCATCGCGCCGCACGAAACGCCCGCCTTCGTCGATGAACATGCCGGCCGCCTCGGCCAGCGCGCGCAACTGGGTGCCGGCGAACATCTGCCCCTGGCTGATCACGTTGATGCCAATCTGAATGTCGACGCTCTCGCAAAACCGATCGAGCGCCTCCGCAGTCTCGGACGCGCTCTGCCGCGAGGGAATGTCGGCAATGCCGGTCAGTTGATCGGCCAGTTCCTGCATGGCCGTGGCGAAGATCGCCAGGTCGTCTTCACTGACCGGCCCCCGGCGGTCGACGAGCTGCAAGCCGGCCCGGACATGCCGGTACTCGCCCCCCCGTTGCGCGGAAATCGGCAGCCACTCGCCGAACGTCTCGTCCTGACCGATCCAGCGCACCGGCTTCTTCACGCGGGTCAGGGCTTCCTTCGGCGCGTCGACGATGCGTTGCGCGGGAACGGGTTCGACCATGTCGATGGCCGCGATGAAGTCGATCTGCGGGGACAGAAGGCACGGATCCCCGGCGACATCGCTCTCCGCCCTGGACGCCGCCGGTTCGCGCGCGCTGGCCGGCGGCTCGGGCTGTTCCGGGGAGGCCGGCGCCTCCAGTTCCGGTCCGGAGCGCAGCACGGGTTCGACGCGCGCATCGTCTTCGGCGGGAGAAATTTCCGTCGCCGGAAAAACAGGCGCTTCCCTGGGGTGGCCGCCGGCTTCGTCCTCCCCGTCCGCGAATCCCGGCGCGCTGGCGGCTTGGTCTTCATCTTCGAGCAGGACGTCGGGGTGGCTGGCCTTCAGCACGCTTTCCATCCGCTTGCGCTGACGCGCTTCCTGCCACTTGTTGTAGACCAGCACGCTCACCACGACGATGACGCCAAGGCCGATCAACCCCATCTGCAATTCGGTCATCTCTTGTCCTAAACGATCTGTTCGCGCATGCGCAGCGCCTCTTCCATGTCGACTTCCACGATGCGCGACACGCCGGATTCCTGCATCGTGACGCCCACCAGTTGCTGCGCCATTTCCATGGCGATCTTGTTGTGACTGATGAAAAGGAATTGCGTATTGGCCGACATGCGCCGCACCATGGCGCAAAAACGTTCCGTGTTGGTATCGTCCAACGGCGCGTCCACTTCGTCAAGCAGGCAGAAGGGCGCCGGATTGAGCCGGAACATCGAGAAGACCAGGGCGATCGCGGTCAATGCCTTCTCTCCGCCGGACAAGAGGTGGATCGTCGAATTCTTCTTGCCCGGAGGCTGCGCCATGACTTGCAGACCGGCATCGAGGATTTCTTCGCCGGTCATGATCAGCCGGGCATCGCCGCCGCCGAAGAGGATCGGGAACAGCTCGCCGAAATTCTTGTTTACCGCGTCATAGGTCGACTGTAACAACTCGCGCGTCTCGCGGTCGATGCGGCGGATGGCGCTTTCCAGCGTTTCCATGGCCTCCGTGAGATCAGCCGACTGCGCGTCGAGAAACCCCTTGCGCTCGCGCGCCGATTCAAGCTCGTCCAGGGCCGCCAGGTTGACCGCGCCCAGCGCCTCGATCGAGCGCTGCAAACCGGAAATCGCGCTTTGCAGCGAACCGGGCCGCGCCCCCGCCAGATCCGGCGCCAGGCCGGCCTCATCCGCCTTCGCTTCCAGAAGCTGCGCGGCGAACTGTTCGACGTTGAGGGCGGCGGCCTGTTCCCTGAGCTTGAGCTCACCGATCCGTTCGCGCATAGGCTCAAGCCCTTGCTCGATCTTCATGCGCCGCTCTTCCAGAGCGCGCAACTCGGCATTCGCCGCTTCCTGCGCGTCGCGCGCGGCGGCCAGCGCGTGTTCGGCGGCGACGCGCCGTTCGAGCGCTTCTTGCAGCAGCGGTTCGAGATCCTCGGCCTGCATGGCGACCGCGTTTTCCTCGCAACGCGCCAATTCTTCGACGACGCGCGTGATCTGTTGGCGCGCGAGGGCGCTGTTGTTGGCGATTTCCTCGATTTTGCCCTGGCATTCGCGCTGCCTGTATTGCGCATCGCGCAAGTCGCGCTCCGCCGCATTGATCTGTTCGCGCTCATCGCGCAAGGCGCGCTCGGCCCCTTCCAGCCGGGCCAGCGCCTCGTTCATCACCTGCCGCTGTTCCTCGATCCGCTCATCCTGAGCCTCGATCGCCTGCTCGGCGGCGAACAGACGCTCGTTCTCGGTTTCCTCCTCGACGGCCATGTCTTCCAGGCTGGCATCGATCTGCGCCTGCCGTTCGCGGAAACGCTCAAGTATCTGGGACAGCTTCAGCGTTTCGACCTGGATGGCGTGCGCCTGTTCCTGCAAATCGTCGAGCGCCGCCCGCGCGTCCTCCAGCGCGTCCTGGGCATCGGACAGGCGCGCTTCGATTTCGGCCAGCCGCGCCTGCTCCTGCTCGACCCGCCGATCGAGACTGGCGATGGCTCCACCGAGTTTTTCGATCTCCCGCTGCCGTTCGAGCAGCCCGTGTTCGGCGGCGTCCGGCGCGAACAGCGTCACGCTCTGCCGGCTCACCACATCGCCGCCCGGAGTCACGCAACAGGCGCCCGCCGCCAGATTTTCGCGCCGGGCCAGCGCGGCGGCGAGATCCGGCACGGCGAAAACATCGTCCAGCCAATCGTCGAGCACGGCTGAAAGCCGCGCGTCGTCGCAATGGATCCGCGCGCGCAGACCGGCGTCGCCGGGCCGGGTGGCGACGTCCCGGGGCAGCAAAAGCGTCAGCTTGGCCCCCGGACGGTCGCCGCTCCACGCCGACGGATCAGCCGCCTCGGCGATCAGGGCGCTCAGGCGCTCACGCAACACCGCTTCGACGGCATCCTCCCAGCCGGCCTCGACGCGCAAGGATTTCCACAACGGGCGGCGATCATCGATATGATGCCGACGCAGCCAATCGTCCAGCGTGCCGTCGCCCTGCGTCCGCCGCTGCAACTGTTCCAGCGCGTTTCGGCGCGCCTGTGCCTCGGCGCGTTCCTTCTGCGCCTGCTGCACCCGCGTCATGGCTTCACGGCGCTGCTGGTCGAACGACGGCAGTTCCTGCTGCCGCCGCGCCAGGTCTTCCTGCGCCTGCCCGATGCGCTCGCGCAATCCGGCCAGCGCTTCCTGCTTGCTCTCGTATTCGGCGGTATCCGGCACCGGCAGCGCCTCGCGTTCCTGCCGCAGACGATCCCGGCGCCCGGCGATGATCTGCAGCGAACGCTGCGCGTGGCCCCGGTTGGCGATTTCGACCTGCCGGCGCTTGTCGGTCTGCGCCAGATCATCGCGCTTGCCGTCGGCCTCTTCACGCGCCGCGGCGTGCGCCTCCTCGGCCAGCGGCAGACTTTCCCGCCGCGCTTCCAGCCGCATCTCTCCCTGCTCGGCGCGCTCGTCGGCCAGCACCAGCAATTCCCGCCAGCGCTCCTGCTCGGATCGGAATTTTTCGACCTGTGCCTCCCAGTGCTCCCGGTCTTCGCCCAGCTGTCTGAGACGCGACTCATATTCCTGCGCGGATTCACGGCGGTGACGGATTTCCGCTCCCAGCCGCGCCACCTCGGCGTTGGCCTCATACTGGACGCGCTGGGTGGCTTGCAGCCCGTCGCTCATCGCGAAGAGATGTTCGCGGGCTTCTTCCAGGCGGGCCTCGGTCTCGCGCAGGGCGGCGATCTCACCTTCCAGCCCGCCGGACGCCGCCTCGACCTCCCTGCCGAGCCGCTCGCGTTCGGCCTGCGCCTCGTTGCGCCGATACAGCCACAGCAGATGCTGCTTGCGCGTCAGTTGTTCCTGGTAGTCGCGGTACTGCCGGGCGACCGCCGCCTGGCTCTCCAGGCGTTCCATCCGGTCGGCGAGTTCGCCGCGGATATCCTCGACCCGGGTCAGGTTCTCGCGCGTGTCGGCGAGTCTCCCCTCGGTTTCCTTGCGCCGCTCCTTGTATTTGGTGACGCCCGCCGCCTCCTCCAGAAAGACGCGCAGTTCGTCCGGACGCGCCTCGATGATGCGCGAGATCGTCCCCTGCCCGATGATCGCGTAGGCGCGTGGACCAAGCCCGGTGCCCAGGAACAGGTCGGTGATGTCCTTGCGCCGCACCTGTAGATTATTGATGAAGTATTCGGACTGGCCGTTGCGGATCAGCACCCGTTTCACCGCCAGTTCGGCGTACTGCGACCACTGTCCGGCAATGCGCCCGAGCAGGTTGTCGAAGACCAGTTCCACCGACGCGCGCGAGACCGCCTTGCGCGTGCCGGAGCCGTTGAAGATCACGTCCTGCATCGACTCGCCGCGCAGTTCCGAAGCCTTCGATTCGCCGAGCACCCAGCGCACGGCGTCGATCACGTTGGACTTGCCGCAGCCGTTCGGGCCGACCACGCCGACCAGTTGGCCTGGCAAGGCGATGATCGTCGGATCGACGAAGGATTTGAATCCGGCGAGTTTGAGCTTTGTCAGGCGCATCAAGCGGAACGCGGCCCCGGAAGGCTGCGTGAATCATTGATCGTTTATCGGGCCATGATGATTCGGCACCAGGTGCCGGGTGGCCTATAATAGCACCTTGTCCGACCGAACCGTTCGCGCCATGACCCGCCCCCCCTCCAAGACTCTCGAAACTTTCCCGAATCCCGCGCCGCGGCGCGATTATCTCATTCACATGGAAATCCCGGAGTTCACCTGTCTGTGTCCGAAAACGGGTCAGCCCGACTTCGCCGTCCTGAGTCTCGATTTCATTCCGGACGAGACCTGCATCGAACTCAAGAGCCTGAAGTCGTACATCTGGTCGTTCCGAGACGAGGGGTGTTTCCATGAGGCGGTCACCAACCGCATCCTCGACGATCTGATCGAGGCGGCCAAGCCCCGCTTCATGCGCGTCACCGCCCGCTTCTTCGTGCGCGGCGGCATTTTCACCAACGTCGTGGCGGAGCATCGCAAGGAAGGATGGCAACCCGAACCACGGATCGAACTTGCCGGATTCGTTACCCAAACCAACGTCAGTACGCGAGGATGACCGCCATGAGTATGCCAGAAAACCCGATACCGCCCCCGTTCGATGATGAATCGCTCGACTGCCTGGAAACCTTGCTCGAAGCGCCCGAACTCGAAGAGGCGATGCGTCTGGACGAAATCCAGGGCTATCTTTGTGCCGCGCTCTCCGGGCCGCGGCCGATCGGCGAGGAAGACCGGCTGATCGACATTCTGGGCAGCGCGGAAGCGCTGGACAGCGAAGCGGGTCAGGAAGCCGCCGAATTGATCCGGCGGTTCGCCGAGGCGCTTGCCGCCGACCTCGCCGCCGGCAAGCCGCCGGTTCTGCTGCTCTACCCGAAAGACGAAGGCGATGACGCAAGCGATTACCTGCCGTGGTGCCAAGCCTATCTGATCGGGGTGGACCAGGCCGACGATGATTGGTTCGAGTACATCAAGAAAGACGACGGGGAAGAAGCCGAAGAACAGGCCGAATACCTGGACGAGCGTCTTTTCTCGCTGATGGTGCTCACCGGCGAGGCCGAAGCCGCCGCCAGGGAACACGGCGAGGCTTGGCCGGAGGGCGACGAGCGCGCCGTGATCGAACAGGAATGCCGGGAGAATCTGCCGCAGGTGGTCACCGAACTCTACCGTTTCTGGCTGATCAGAAGATAGGAGGGGCAGAGGACAGAGATTTGAGAAGACAGAAGACAGAGAAACCGAGCGCTCGGTTTTTCGTCTCTCGCTCGGCGCGAAGCGCCGCAAGCTGATCTGTCCTCTGTCCTCTCCAATCTCTGTCCTCTGAACCTGAGCGCTTGGTTTTCTGTCCTCTGAACGGCGCGAAGCGCCGCAAGCTGATCTGTCTTCTGTCCTCTCCAATCTCTGTCCTCTGAACCTGAGCGCTTGGGTTTCTGTCCTCTGGACGGCGCGAAGCGCCGCAAGCTGATCTGTCTTCTGTCCTCTCTAATCCCTGTCCTCTGAACCTGAGCGCTTGGTTTTCTGTCCTCTGAACGGCGCGAAGCGCCGCAAGCGGATCTGTCCTCTGTCCTCTCTAATCTCTGTCCTTTGAACCTGAGCGCTTGGTTTTCTGTCCTCTGAACGGCGCGAAGCGCCGCAAGCTGATCTGTCTTCTGTCCTCTCTAATCCCTGTTCTCTGAACCTGAGCGCTTGGTTTTCTGTCCGCTGGACGGCGCTAAGCGCCGCAAACTGATCTGTCCTCTGTCCTC